>JBEBVY010000001.1:0-109156 GCA_040392505.1 Moheibacter lacus
TTACATTAATTTCATTCTTTTTTCCTTCCGCTTTTGCATAGGCGATATAATTTTCCAAATCTTCTAAAGAAACCCATACGCGCAAAGCATATTGGTCACCGTTTACACCCGGATGAGCCATTTTATAATTACCCAAATCTTTTAAGGCTTTTTCATATGTAATCAAATTTTTTGGCGGTTTTGGATCTTCAGGGCAAGGACATTCTGATTGGACATTACAGGAAAAAAGTGTCATCAACGCGATTGTCACTGCCGTTAGTTTAATTGTTTTCATTTTTAAAGTTTTTTAGATTGAACGCACTAAATTAGAGCAATAATCAGAATATCCAAAAAAATAAACTTTGGACAAATAATTATAGTCTTGATTTACAGCAAATTGAACAAAAATAACCGCTGAAATACAGGAAAAATCCTCATGCACAATAGGAAAAACTCCGCAGTTAAAAACAAATGTTTCTCATTCAATTTATATACTTCAAACATTTTATCTTTGTTGCATGAAATGGATTTTCGGACTGATTTTTTTGACAATTATTTCCTGTCAAACCCAAACTTTCACTCAACAATTGGAAAACGGTGATTTACTTTTTGTAGGAAATTCAGCAGGAAATCTTTCCAAAGCGATTGATGAAGTAACCCAAACTGATAACCAAACCAATTTCTCCCATATCGCACTGGTAGAAAAATCAGGAAAAAATATCTGGGTTTTACACGCTGCGCCTGAAAATGGGTCGGAAAGAATTAGACTGAAAAAATTTCTGAAAACTCAAAAAAAAGACGGCTCCCAAATCGAAATTTACAGAATCAAAAAAGAATTTCATCCCGATTTTGATCGGGCTCTCCAAAAAGCTAAATCCATGTTAGGGAAACCTTATAATTTTAGTTATATTTTGAGTGATACGGCTTATTATTGTTCTGATTTTGTGTACCATTCGTTTGAGAATGATTCTATTTTTGAGATGAATCCCATGACTTTTAAAAATCCGGGGGAAACGGAATTCAATCCAATTTGGGTTGAATTTTATAAAAAACAGAATCTGGAAATTCCGGAAGGAAAACCGGGTTGTAATCCCAACGGAATGTCCGCTTCTGAAAAATTGGAAAGAATTGGGCGCTTATAAGTCAAATTTGAATTAACTTTGCAACAGGAAATGGAGTCTTCCTTATTCACAAACCGCTTTTGGCTGATGACTCCTACTCTTTTATTAACCTGAAAATTAATTGATATGAGTAGGATATTTTTATTGGTCGGATTGGGAGGTTTTCTCGGAAGTATGGCTCGTTACGCCATGAGCATCGGGTTTACCAAAATACTGCCGCTGAATTTTCCTTATGGCACTTTTACCGTAAACATTTTGGGCTGTTTGCTCATCGGGATTTTTTTCGGCTGGTCAGAAAAATGGGAAGGAATGTCAGAGGAATTACGGATTTTCCTGACCATCGGTTTTTGTGGCGGATTTACTACCTTTTCCAGTTTTGCATACGAGAATTTATCGATGCTCCAAAATTCAAATTATACAGGATTTTTTCTTTATTCTGCCGGAAGTTTCCTTTTAGGAATTCTAGTAGTTTGGGGAGGAATGACTTTAACTAAATTATAAAAAATATGAAATTTAATCCTTGGCACCACGTTTCTGTTGGTACAAAACAACCGGACACAGTAGAAGCAATCATCGAAATACCGCAAGGAAGCAAAGCAAAATATGAGTTGGATAAAGCTTCCGGTTTGTTGCGATTGGATCGCGTTCTTTTTTCTTCGGTTTCTTATCCGCATAACTATGGTTTCATCCCGCAAACGCTGGGTGATGACAATGACCCATTGGACATCATCGTCATCTGTCAAATCGCGGTAGATCCACTTTGTATCATCGAAGCGAAAGTAATCGGTGTTTTACGCATGATAGATAACGGTGAGGGTGATGATAAAATCATCGCAGTAGCAAGTAACGACATGAGTGTCAACCATATAAATGACGTGTCCGAACTTCCTCCCCATCTTACCGTAGAATTACAGAACTTTTTTGAGGACTATAAAAAGTTGGAAAACAAAGTGGTAATAGTAGAAGATTTTCAAAATGCAGAAACAGCAAAGGAGATCGTAACGGCAGCCATTGAAAACTATAAAACGAATTACCAAAGAATTAAAAAAGAAACAAAAAAAGCTTAAATCATCTCATTTGATGGTAAAATGATCAGAGAAATGTTAAAATTCAGCCTGTTGAATTTTAACATTTTTTTTATCTAATGATGAAATTGAAAAAAACCTTATTACATTTGTATACTTTACCTCCTACTCCTATGGCTTGAATAAGTTTTTGCCATGGTTTTCAACTACACCCTAATTCTGTTGTTTTTATTTGGAATTTCGATTCTGAATGCCCAAAATATGACCTCAGAAGAAATAATTGAAAAATGGGATCTTAGCGATGTTTACCAAACCATAGAAGCCGAAAGAACCTATACCGATTTAAAAGAAAATTATGATCCTGTAAAATTCAATCAAGTTGTTTCGGAAATCAAAGACTATTTAAAGCACGAACCAAACTCCCGATTGGAGATTCGTTTGAAGATGTATGAAATTTTAAATTCCATACGAATTAACTATTCCGTTACACCCCAAATAGAAAATGAAATAGTCCAATTATTTCAAAAAACCATCCATTTAAAGGATGAACAAATTTTGTCCGAAATCTATTCTCTTTACGTTGAAAATGCAAAAGCCTCTTTTGAAGACAATTTGTTTTATATCACCAAGACAGTTGAAATCCAAGAAAAAATCGGAATAGAGTATTTCCCAAAATATTATGCGCGGTTATTTTTAGCCGGATTGATTTACTACAACCTTTCCATGTACAATGAAAGCATTTATTATTCTAAAAAAAGTCTGAAGATTCAAGGATCGGTAGAAAATAATTTAAATAATTATGTTTGGAACATGGATTTACTCGGAGATTCCTATTATCGGTTAAACAAAATAGACAGCGGTATGTATTATTATCAAAAGATCTATGATACGTTACGGGATTATAATTTGAATTATAAAAACTATAAAGAAGGTTTTAGCAGTTACGATTCACCCTTTTTTAATGTGTGGCTGGGTATTTCGCAAGGTGGAATCGCAAAAGGTTTAGTCCTGAAAAAAGAGTATGACGAAGCCATACCGCGTCTTGAATACAATTTGAAGCAAAGTCAAATTTATAACGAACCAAATGACGTCGCCAAAGCCCAAAATCTTTTGGCCGAAGTGTATCAAAACCAAAACCAACAAGAAAAAGCATTTGAATTCAGATGGGCTGCCTTAAAAAATGCAAAAGTAAGAAACACGCTCAGAGAAGCTATCATAGCGGCAAAAGGTTTGGAAACCATGTATAAACAAAAAAATAAATTTGACAGTGCCTATTTCTATAACGAATTAAGTCATACCTACGAAACCGAATTATTCAAAACCATCAACCATACAAAATTTCTCTCTGTAACCAACCGGCTTCAACACGAAAAAATGCAAAATGCCATTTCAGAAGCAGAAAAAAATATAACCGAACAAAAACTGGCCAGAAATTTAATCCTGATTTTTAGTTTTATCATTTTGGGGATCGTGTTATTATTTTACCGACGCTACCGAATTCAACAAAAAAATAAAATCGAAAGCTTAAATCAAAAAAATAATTTGGCAGAAAAAAATCTTCAAAAAAGTCATGAATTGATAAAAGAAGCCCACGAGCAGCTGAATCTTTTCAGAAAAAGACTTAAACAAAACAATCAATTAATCGAAACATTAAAAAACGAATCTGAAAAAAGCATACCCAACTATTCTGAATTACAATCTACTAATATTTTGACCAAGGAGGACTGGGTTCATTTCCGTAAACAGTTTGATAAAGTTTATCCCAACTATCTCTATGCATTGCGGGAAGCTTTTCCTCAATTTTCACAAGCCGAAATCCGCTACTTGTGTTTGGTGAAATTAAATTTAAGACAGGGTGAAATAGCTGCCGCTCTCGGCATATCTGATTCTTCCATCCGGGTCACTTGGCACCGAATGCGCAAAAAACTGGAGTTGGAAAATCCACTTAATCCGGAAGAATTCCTATCAGAATTTGAACATAATTACCAATTGAGTTAAAAAATTATTTTAATTTATTCAATTGATTATCAGTTACTTATCAAATGTAACGTTTTTGTAACCTAATTTTTGTATCGTGAATTCGATGAATGTTTACATTTGTTCGAAACTAAAAAAATGTTCATCAATCTTCTCATAATTAATCCATTAATAAAAACTCCTAAAAGAGGCGGCAATGGACTATGCTATGCAGAAAGAAATGTTAGAAAAATTAAACTTTTTCAATCATATTTTATCTTACTAAAACAAACAAAGGATCGATTAAAAAACAATTTTCAGCCGTTTATGGGTCTCCTCTCTTCTGATTCATATTACGTACCAACTCAGAGTAAGAACAGAAATAGTCAATTACTTTGTGCTCAACTCGAAAGCTTTTATTACACATTTCATGAAAACCAAACCTTAAAAAATTTAAAACTAGTGCTTACCTTTCGCTAACCTTAAATACCCATGAATTCAGAAATGAATTCTAAGAAGTGTGTGATGAATTACCACCTAAGCCAGGAGGCCGATTGAAACAATCGGCCTCTTTTTATTTTTGTTTGTCTTTTATTTTTCTCGAATTAACCACAAGATTGACCCGAATGCCTATATTTGTTTGAATAGAAATTTGGAATCTTTATGCCGGGATTTGAAACATTTGGAAAAGAAGAAAAAGACCAGTTGTCCGAAATGATGGAAACCGGAATCTTAATGAGGTATAACTTTGATAATCAGAGAAATAATAAATGGAAAGCCCGAGAATGGGAAGAATCCATCCAAGAAAAAACCCAAATCAGACATGCGCATTTAACCAGCAGTGGCACCACAGCATTGATAACGGCTATAAAAGCTTTGGGTTTAGGAGCGGGAGATGAGATCATCCTGCCTACATTTACTTTTGTCGCCAGTGTGGAAGCACTTTTGTTTTGTGGGGTCATTCCGGTTTTTGCAGATATAGATGAAACATTGACCCTTTCACCAGAATCAGTCAGAAAATCCATAAGTCCACGGACCAAAGCCATTATGCCTGTTCATATGTGTGGTGGAATGGCCGATTTAGATTCCCTGATAGAGATCGCAAAAGAATACGATGTATTTTTGATTGAAGATGCCTGCCAATCCATAGGAGGAACTTATAAAAACCGGTATTTAGGAACGCTCGGAGACGTCGGTTGTTTTTCCTTTGATTTTGTAAAAACGGTTACCAGCGGAGAAGGCGGAGCTGTTTTAACACCGGATTCTTCCGTTTATGAATTTTGCCACCAATTTACCGATCATGGACATGATCATTTGGGAAATGACCGTGGTGCTGAACAACATTCCATCATAGGTTTGAATTTCAGAATTTCAGAATTACAAGCTGCCGTAGGCTTGGCCCAATGGCAAAAACTGGATGCAATCCTGACCCAACAAAGAAAAATCAAATCCATTATCAAAAATGAGCTACGTGAGATTTCCGAAATCAACTTCCGGAAATTTCCCGACGAATCAGGTGATAACGGTTCATTTTTAAGTATTTTTCTTTCAGATGAAAATTTGACCAGACAGGTCGTGTCCGATTTGAAATCGGAAGGAATTCCATGTGCTTATTGGTTTGATAACAATTGGCACTATATAAAAAAATGGACGCATTTTAAAAAATTGAAAAATGATACAACTTTCTATTCTGAATTTAGAAATCTATTACCCGATTATGAAAACCAGGATTTTTCAATTTCAGATAAAATAATCAGCAAAACCATCACTTTTCCTGTTTCGCTGCGCACTACTGAAGTAGCAGCCAAGGAATTGGGTCAGAAAATAGCCCAAATAATCGTCAATCAACACAATAAGAGGTAGAGATGAAAAAATTAATTCTTTTCAGACACGCAAAAAGCCGATGGGATATGAGTGTAAGCGATCTCAAGAGAGATTTGGAGGAAGTAGGAATAGAACGGACGGAAAAATCGGCAGAAAAGCTAAGTTCTTTTCCCGATTTGAAAATCGATGCTTGGTTTTCCAGTCCGGCAGTCCGCGCCAGAAAAACAGCTGATCTGGCTGTGAAACATTTTCAGGGAAACACGGAAATTCAAATTCTCGAAAACCTCTATACTTTTTCCTTTTTTGATTTATTAAAAGAAGTGAAAAAATTGGACAATTCAATTGAAACTGCCATATTATTTGGTCATAATGAAGCATTTACAGAATTTGTAAACCGTATGGGAAATGAATATTTGTACAATCTTCCTACATCAGGAATTGCAGTTTTGTCCTTCCAAGCCAAAAATTGGAAAGACATAGAAAGGGGTGAAACACTAACTATCATAAAGCCTAAAAAATTGTGAGTAAGTTATATGTAAACAGGGAGATAAGTTGGCTAAAATTCAACGCCCGCGTCCTTCAGGAAGTGAAAGACTCCAATGTTCCTCTTCTGGAGAGATTAAGATTTTTGGGAATTTATTCCAATAATCTGGACGAATTTTATTCTGTCCGGTATTCGGCATTGCTGCGTTCCATACAGCTTAAAAGCAGAGGATACCGAAACATCATTTCCCATCAGACCGATGAAGACCTGATTGAAGAAATCAACCAATTGGTAGCTGCCCAACGAGAGGATTATGATTTATATTACGACCAGATATTGCTGGAACTGGAAGCCCATAATATTTTCTTTATCGATGATAAAAATGTTCCCTTTGAGCATATCCATTTTGTTTCCCAATATTTTAATTCGGAATTGAGTCATTCCATAGGAGTTTATATTTTGGATAAAAAACTACCGGCACCGGCAATACGCGACGGAGCATTTTATTTGGCGGTGAAATTTATAGAAGACGAAGTTGCCAAATATGCGCTGATAGATGTTCCCACTCAAATATTTCCAAGATTTGTCATCCTTCCCAAAATTAATCAGAAACAATATGTGATGTATCTGGAAGACATCATCCGTTATCACCTGGATGAAATTTTCAAGGTATTTCAATACGAATTCATCGAAGCGCATTCTATCAAAATTACGCGGGATTCGGAATTGGATATGGATACGGATTTGGAGAACAGTTTATTGGAAAAAGTCGCCAAAAGTCTGGAAGGGAGAAGAAAAGGAGAACCTGTGCGCATCGTTTATGACAGGGAAATAGCATCCGATACTTTACAGTTTCTCACTAAAAAATTGAGTATCGATGATTATGACAGCATCAATTCCGGCGGAAAATACCATAACAAAAGGGATTTGATGAAATTTCCCAATTTGGGTCGAAATGATTTGGAATATGAAAAAATCACGCCTATCCTTCCCTATAAATTCAATTATTACCGAAATAATTTTGAAGCGATTTCTGCCGAAGATCATATGCTCTATGCGCCTTATCACGATTATTCCGTTTTTTTACGGTTTTTACGGGAGGCGGCCATAGACCCAAAAGTAACCAAAATTAAAATCACCATTTACAGAGTAGCCAGCGAGTCCCAGATCATGAGTGCGCTGATCAACGCGGCAAGAAACGGCAAAGAGG
This sequence comes from Moheibacter lacus, assembly GCA_040392505.1. Classification (GTDB taxonomy): domain Bacteria; phylum Bacteroidota; class Bacteroidia; order Flavobacteriales; family Weeksellaceae; genus Moheibacter; species Moheibacter lacus_A. The sequence goes on from JBEBVY010000001.1 coordinate 7,600, forward strand.
TCACAGCCGTACTGGAGTTAAGAGCCCGGTTTGATGAAGCCAATAACGTGAAATGGTCCAAACGGCTACAAGATGCAGGTGTGCATGTGATATTTGGGGTGCAAGGTCTGAAGGTGCATTGTAAAATCGGCTATATCGAAAGGTTGCCCGAACATAACATGGCCTCAAGCTATGCTTTTATCAGCACAGGGAATTTTCATGCCGGTACCGCAAAATTGTACACAGATTACACTTTGCTTACCTCCCAGCCTGAAATCACCCAAGAAATCGATCAGGTTTTTAAATTTTTCAATGCCAATTATCAAACGCAGTCTTATGAGCATTTATTGGTTTCGCCCATGCAAACCCGTAAAAAAATCATCAAATTCATCAAAAAAGAAATAAAAAACCATCGCAAAGGGCTTCCTTCCGGTATCCATTTGAAACTAAACAGCTTAAGTGATAAAGAAATCATCGATATGCTGTATATGGCTTCCGGTGAAGGAGTAAAAATCAGGTTGCTGGTCAGAGGAATTCATTGTTTGATTCCGGGTATTCCGGGTGTTTCGGAAAATATAGAGTCCATCAGTGTCATCGATAAATTTTTGGAACATCCCCGAATTTATTGGTTTAAAAACGGCGGAAATGACCGGGTCTTTATTTCTTCGGCCGATATGATGGAACGGAATCTGGATGCCCGTGTAGAAGTGGCTTGCCCTATTTATGATCCGCAGATCAAAAAACTGGTAATGGATACATTTGAACTAAGCTTTAATGATAATGTGAAAGCCCGATTTCATGATGCAGATGAAAGTCTGACCTATCGGGTCAATACCCAACCGGTACTGCGTTCGCAGTTTGTGACCTATGATTATTTGTATGAATTGAACAAAAGACAGGAAAAAAAAGAATCTGAAATCCACTAAATAAAATTGGAATGAACATCAGAAAATTAGCAGCCATCGATATCGGATCAAACGCCATGCGCCTACTCATCAATTATGTGTATGAAATACCCGGTTCCGATCCGGTTTTTAATAAAACAAGCATCGTGCGCATGCCTATAAGATTGGGGGAAGACGTGTTTATAGGAAAAATGATTTCGGAGAAAAACATCGATCGTATGGTGGATGCGATGCAGGCCTATAAACTGATGATGGACATTTACGGTGTGGAAGATTATTTGGCTTATGCTACTTCTGCGATGCGCGAAGCTTCCAATGGACAGGAAGTCGTAAAAAAAATCAAACGTAAGACGGGAATCAAAATCGAAATTATCAATGGTAGTACGGAAGCAGAGCTTACTTTTGCGACGGATTTAAAAAATTTCATGCTGGACGGGAATAATTATCTCTATGTAGATGTGGGAGGAGGAAGTACAGAGTTGACTTTACTGAGCAACGGAAAGATAGCCAATTCCAAATCATTTCCGGTCGGAACCGTTCGTTTGCTCGAGGGAAAAGTGGAAAAATCTGTCTATGCCGAGATGAAAAAATGGGTGGAAGAAAATGTTAAACCCCTAAATGTAAGTCTGATAGGTTCAGGTGGGAATATCAATCATGTTTATAAGTATTCGGGGGTAAAATTAGGGAGACCTCTGCGTGGCGCTTATCTGAGAAACCGATACAAAGTGGTGCGGGAAATGAGTTATGAAGACCGTTTGAAAGAATTGAACATGAAACCTGACCGCGCTGACGTGGTAGAATATGCTTTGGAAATTTATACCAAAGTGATGAAATGGTCACGCGCCAAATTGATCCATGTTCCGAAAATCGGAATCTCTGACGGGATGATCCATTCCATATATGAAAAACTGAATTAAGGGTATTGCAAAATGCTAAGATCATCCAAGGTCTTTAATCTTCAAATTCCTGAGTTCCGAAAGCCGTAAACCACAAGCATAAATCGTAGCCAAAATCGCGCTGCGTTGGATGTTTTCCCTATGTCCAATAATTTTTTAATCTCTTTCTGCGAAAAAACTACCGGAATTTTAAATTCGCCAGGATCCGGATAAAGATAATCCAGCGTAATTTTTTACCCATTTCCGTATCAATAACTTTATGGAAGTTATGCGCAAATACGCCAAAAATGTCAATTCAGTCTGTCATATGAAGGTTATTTGGATATTTTGCATAGTTGCGTATATTTGGGTGTTATCGGCAACCCTAACCGACCACCGTGCAGACATCAACGAACCGACAGAAGAACAAAAAAATTGCCAACGCTTCGCAAAATTAAAAGAGGTGTTTGCCAACGCACAAGCCGACACAAAACACCACATTTAATTTTGCCCCGACCAAGCCCACCCACCACCCAAACAAAATTGTAACTTTGCAAAATGGAAGATTTACAACAGATAGCGGAATTTAAAACATCACCAGAATTAGTAGAAAAACTACAACAATACAGCATAAGGAAAGAATACGAAGCAGGCAACATTATTTTAAATGAAAACGCTAATATTCGCTCTATTCCAATTGTTACCAAAGGAACCTTGAAAGTTATCCGAACAGAGGAAGACGGCAGAGAAATTTTATTGTATTACATCAAAGCGGGCGAAAGTTGTATTATGTCTTTTCTTGGTGGCTTACACAACGAAACAAGTAAAGTAAAAGCCGAAGTGGAAGAAGATGCCGAAATTTTGTTTTTGCCTGTTGATAAGGTTTCTTTGTTCATCAAAGAATATCCGCAATGGTTGGATTATATTTTCCGTTTGTATCACAAGCGTTTTGAAGAATTATTGGAAATTGTAAACGCTATCGCTTTCAAAAAAGTTGATGAAAGAATGTTGGCTTTACTTAACAAAAAAACGGAACTCACAGGAAACAAAACTTTGAACATAACCCACGAACAATTAGCCAACGAGTTAGGAACTGCCCGTGTTGTAGTTTCCCGATTGTTAAAACAATTAGAAGAAATCGGAAAAGTTAAATTGGGCAGAAACAAAATTACGCTTGTGTAACAAAAGTGGCTGTATAGGTTTTTGAGTTGGTGCAATTTTGCGGCATCAATTTCAAAAATCTATGGAAATAGCGGGTTATTTAGCATCAATTTTTATCGGTGTTGCATTAGGGTTAATCGGTGGCGGTGGTAGTATTCTTACCGTTCCTGTTTTGGTTTATCTGTTTAGCGTAGATGCAGTTTTGGCAACTGCCTATTCGCTGTTTATTGTCGGAACGACAAGCGTTGTAGGTTCATTTTCATACTTCAAAAAAGGTTTGGTTAATATCAAAACGGCTGTTGTGTTCGGTATTCCGTCCATTGCAGCCGTTTTTTTGACAAGGGCATTTATCGTACCTGCCATTCCAAACGAAATTTTTAGTGTCGGAGATTTTACCGTTACCAAAAGCATTTTATTGATGTTGCTTTTTGCCGTGCTGATGATTTTCGCTTCTTACAGTATGATTAAAAAGGATAAAAAAACTTGCGATGAAGAACCACAAAAGCAACAGTTCAATTATCCGCTAATTCTTGTTGAGGGAACTGTTGTAGGAATTTTGACAGGACTTGTTGGTGCAGGTGGTGGTTTTTTAATAATTCCTGCGTTGGTAATATTAAGCAAATTACCGATGAAAGAAGCCGTTGGAACATCGTTGGTAATTATTGCAGCAAAATCGCTGATTGGATTTTTTGGCGAAAGTGGCGAAACCGTTATTGACTGGCTTTTCCTTTCAAAAGTTACCGCATTTGCCATTGTTGGAATTTTTATCGGAATGGCACTTTCCAAAAAAATTGACGGATCAAAACTCAAGCCTGCATTTGGTTGGTTTGTGTTGGTAATGGGCATATACATCATCATCAAAGAAACTCTTTTATAGTTGAAAGTTGAGAGTTGAAAATTGACAACTTTTAACTCTCAAACGTCCATTGTCCATTTTTAACTGCTCTGTAACAAAAGTAGCTGTATAGAATAAATAAGTATCGGAAATTTGCATCATAATAAAAAACATTTTCAACTCTCAATTTTTAATTTTCAACTGATATGAAAGTAGAACAAATTTATACAGGGTGTTTGGCACAAGGTGCTTATTACATCACTTCAAATGGCGAAGCTGCCATTATTGACCCATTGCGTGAAACGCAACCGTATTTAGACCGTTTGGAAAAAGACGGTGTAAAGCTCAAATACATTTTTGAAACGCATTTCCACGCAGATTTTGTAAGCGGGCATTTGGATTTGAGCAAAAAAACAAATGCACCAATTGTTTACGGAGCAACTGCAAAACCCGAATTTGAAGCCATTGTTGCAGAAGATAATCAGGTGTTTGAATTAGGCAATGTAAAAATCAAAGTATTGCATACGCCTGGACATACAATGGAAAGTTCTTGCTTTTTGTTGATTGACGAAAACGGAAAGGAAACAGCTTTATTCAGTGGCGACACTTTGTTTTTAGGCGATGTGGGCAGACCTGATTTGGCACAAAAAGCAGCTAATATGACACAGGAAGAATTGGCGGGATTGCTTTACGAAAGTTTGTATAACAAAATTTTACCGTTGCCCGATGATGTAACCGTTTATCCTGCACACGGAGCAGGTTCGGCTTGCGGTAAAAATATGATGAAAGAAACGGTGGACAGCTTGGGCAATCAAAAGAAAATGAACTATGCCCTGAACCAACCCAACAAAGAAGCATTTATCAAAGCCGTTACAGACGGATTATTGCCACCACCTGCCTATTTCGGTATGAACGTAGCAATGAACAAAAAAGGTTACGACACTTTTGATGAAGTTTTGAAACACGGAATGAAAGCACTTTCGGCAGAAGAATTTGAAACGATAGCAGAAAGCACAGGAGCATTGATTTTAGACACACGAAGCGACAAAGAATTTGCAAAAGGTTTCATTCCGCAGTCGGTAAACATTGGTTTGAATGGCGATTTTGCCCCTTGGGTGGGTGCAATGATTGTAAATGTAAAACAACCGATTTTGTTGGTAACAGAAACAGGCAAAGAAGAAGAAGCCGTAACACGTTTGAGCCGTGTAGGTTTTGATAATGTGTTGGGACATCTTGCTGGTGGTTTTGAAACTTGGGAAAAAGCTGAAAAAGAAACCGACACCGTAAACCGCATTACACCTGAACAGTTTGCATCGGAAGTAAAGATTGGCGAAAGCAAAATCATTGACGTTCGCAAAGAAAGCGAGTATGCAGCAGAACACATCGAGGAAGCATACAGCAAGCCATTGGCATACATCAACGATTGGGTTAAAGACATCAATCCGCAGGAACATTTTTACCTGCATTGTGCAGGTGGCTATCGAAGTATGATTGCAGCAAGCATTTTACAGGCAAGAGGTTACAGAAACTTTACCGAAGTAGAAGGTGGTTTCAATGCCATTGCACAAACCAATGTTCCTAAAACCGATTTCGTATGTCAAAGCAAAGTGTTAAGCTAATTTTTATCACAATAACAGTAATAGCAATGTTTGGAATATTCAAAAAACTGTTCGTACAAACGGACAACAACCAATTAACAGAAGCCATAAAAGACGGTGCTTTTTTAGTAGATGTTCGCACACCTGCCGAGTTTTCGGCAGGTAGTGTGAAAGGAGCGGTAAACATTCCGTTGGATAAAGTACCAAATCAATTATCCAAATTCAAAAACAAGAAAAGCATCGTTGTTTTTTGCAGAAGCGGCAGCCGTAGCAGTCAGGCGCAACGTATTTTGGAAAGCAACGGTTTTCAGAATGTCATCAATGGCGGAACGTGGCAAAATGTAAAACAATGGACAGCGGAGAATTGACAATGGACAATTTTTTTTTATTATCCATTTTCAACTGTGAACTGTAAACTGTCAACTGTGAACTGTCAACTGTCAACTGTCAATTATCAACTGAATAAAATGAAAAACTATTTAAAAACTTGGGATTTAATGCGGGTGCTACGGTTAGCATTGGGCATTTTCATTATTGTGCAAAGCGTTATTACAAAAGATTGGCTTTTTGTCGGTGCAGGTGTTTTGTTTTCGCTAATGCCAATAATGAATATCGGTTGTTGTGGTGCTTCGGGTTGTAATACGCCTGTTCGCAAAAGCAACAGAAAAATTGAAGAAGTAAACTATGAAGAAATTCGCTAAAAAGCATTTGCTCACAATCATTGGTGTATTTGTCGGAGCAGTAGCAGGATATTTTTATTGGCAACAAGTAGGGTGCAGTTCGGGTAGTTGTGCAATCACTTCAAACTCGACTAACAGCACTATTTACGGTGCAGTTATGGGAGGATTATTGCTATCTATTTTTCAAAAAAACAACAAAACAACAATATGACATTTCAAGAAATAATAAATCAGGATAAACCTGTATTGGTGGACTTCTTTGCCGAATGGTGCGGGCCTTGTAAAATGATGTCGCCCATTTTGGAAGATGTAAAAAAACGTATAGGCGATAAAGCAAACATCATAAAAATTGATGTGGACAAAAACCCACAAGCGGCATTAGCTTATCAAGTTCGGGGCGTTCCAACGCTTATTTTATTCAAAAATGGGCAACCACTTTGGCGACAATCGGGCGTTGTTTCCGCAAACGAATTAGAAAAATTGATTAAAGAAAACAAGTAAAACAAAAATGATAGAATTTCTAAAACAACCTTGGCCGTGGTATGTAGCAGGACCGTTAATCGGTTTAACTGTTCCTGCATTGTTGATTATTGGTAACAAATCGTTCGGTATTAGTTCATCGTTACGACACGTTTGTGCTTCGTGTATGCCTGCCAACATTCCATTTTTCAAATACGATTGGAAAAAAGAAGTATGGAATTTATTTTTTGTGTTCGGCATATTCTTAGGTGGTGCAATAGCCATTAACCTTTTATCAAATCCCAATCCTGTTGAAGTCAATTCGAAATTAGCCACAGAATTAGCAGGTTATGGCATTACCAATTTCAACAACCTTGTTCCCGAAGACATTATGAATTGGCAATCGCTATTTACGCTGAAAGGATTTTTAATGATGATAGTCGGAGGCTTTTTAGTTGGCTTCGGCACACGTTATGCTGGCGGATGCACAAGCGGACACGCCATTATGGGATTGTCTAACTTACAACTTCCGTCATTGATTGCTACCATTAGTTTTATGATTGGCGGCTTCATAATGGCTAATTTGATTTTACCTTTTATTCTTTCACTTTAATCAAAACAGAAATGCAACAAAATACAGACACAGAAAAAGATTTACAACTTCGTGAGTTAGACGCGATGTGCGTAAACGAAAGCGAATTACAGCACAAATGGTATCATAATTTGAAATACTTAGTTGTCGGAGTTTTATTTGGCATCGTGTTCGTAAAAGCCGAAGTAGTGAGTTGGTTTCGCATACAGGAAATGTTTCGATTGCAGTCGTTTCACATGTATGGAATAATCGGGAGTGCTGTTGTTGTGGGTATGATTTCAGTTTTTCTGATTAAGAAATTCAACATCAAAACCATTTATGGCGAGCCGATTAAAATTTCACCCAAAACATTCAACAAAGGACAAATTTATGGCGGTTTGATTTTTGGTTTCGGTTGGGCAATTACGGGAGCTTGCCCCGGACCTTTATTTGCACAAATCGGAACAGGTGCAACCGTTATCGGAATTACCCTTTTAAGTGCCGTTGCCGGAACTTGGGTTTATGGATATTTAAGAGAAAAACTTCCTCACTAAAAAACATTTATGGATTGGTTTAAAAAATTGCTGACAGCAGCAATATGGATTTCTATTGCCCAAATTGCACAGGCACAACAACATTACAATGTTTGGTTTCGTGGCACTTTGAGCGTTCCTGTTGGGAAGAAATTCAAAATAGATAACGAGTTTCAGCACAGGCGACAAAACGGATTTGACAATGCCAATTTGTTTGACAAAAACTTGATGTTCACTTTCAGAAATTGGGTGCATTATCAGCATAATTCAGCTATGAAATTTTCACTTTCGCCATTTGCTTATTTTTCCAATTACAAAATCATTCAGAAACAAGCAGACGAAAACGCAACACCAAACAGCGAAATCCGTTTTTCGGCAGCAGTTGAATTACAACATAGTATCGTGAAAAAGTTTTATGTAGTGGAGAGAACAGCGATTGAATACAGAGTTTTTGACGGCAATCAATTTGACATCACACGACTAAGAAACCGCTTTGGCTTTCGTTACGACTTTAGCGACAAAATAAAACTATCCCTTTTTGACGAATTGCTTTTTAACCTTTCAGGAACGACACAACACCATTTCTTTGACCACGACAGACTTGGATTAAACCTTGAATACAAAGTTTTACCCTATCTGAAATTTGACATCGGTTACATTCACATTACCCGACTACCTGTAACTAGCACAACCAAACTACACGAAAACAACATCTTTCTGAATTTGACTTATCAGTTACACAAACGGACAAAGACAAACAAAGTCCACGATATTGGGTAGCACATTTGCATTTTCGCAACCACACAAGCCCAACAGAAAATGCAAAAGAGCTACCCAGCCAACACACCAACAACACCCGACAGACAAACAACGGACGAAAGAAGGGCAGCCGATAACAAGGGTTTGGCGTAATGGCGGGTGAAGTGCTTCGCATGAAACTTTTTGCTAAATTTGAACTTTGGTGCTTCGTATCAACAGTAGTGCTGTAAATCTGCCACTACGCCAAGCCCCGAACCGTTAGCGGCAAGCGTATCCGAACACCGCAACGAAAACCCACAACAAGATTTAACGGACGATGAATAAAAACATTTGGAATTTATACAAAAACTCTGAAAGAGGACATCAAGCTATTTCTCTATTCACATTCGACATCGAGAAAGATGATTTAGAAATAAAAGCGAAAGAAATTTTTCAGAAGTATAATGAGTATTTTGGAGGAATTAAATATGAGGATTATTTTTTAGACAATTGTTTTCTTACGATTGACAGTATTGTTGCCGACAAGCTATTTCTTATTGAAAATGAAAGTTCATCTGACTACTTTACAAGACTTGTTGACAATCTTGAAATATTTCTTGTTGAAGAAAATTCAGCGGGAGAATTGATTAGAAAGAAAAATGAACGTCCGCTTATTCTTCAAAAAGATTATAAGACCTATTGCTCAATCTTATCAGAAATTTCCCTCATTCTTTATTTTTATAGCGACTTATTTTTTATCCCAATTCTTTTTCGGGAACAGTTCGATATTTTTATGAAAATTCTTGATGTATTGGATATTCCAATGCCAGAATTGCCAGCAAAATCAGACAAGAGAGGAAGACTTTTACTTTACAATGCTCTGAACAATAATATTGCGAATTTTGCGGAGAAAAATGGGTTGACAATTGAAGAAACTTGTGCTTGTATTTATGACTTTGCTTTTATGTTATTGGAGGAAAACGAAGTACAAGATGAACTACCCGAGCCTACAAACATTTGGCTAACTGGTGGAAGCAAAGAAGATTATAAAACATTTTTACAAAAACCAATAAAGGGAGAGAAATCTGTTTGGACGTGCAATGAGAATACAAAACGAGGCGACATAATTATAATGTATGTTCTTTCGCCATACAGTTGCATCCAATCAATTTAGCGGGCAGATATTGACGGAGTTTATACACCTTTCAATTATTATAACAGCAGAACTAGAGCGACAAACGGAATCATTATTCCGCAAATAACTTTGGCAGAACTAAAGGTAGACCCCTATTTTTCACAACTTGGAATTACAAGAAAAAATTTTCAAGGTGTAAATGGAGTACAGTTTTCCGCAAATGATTATAAAGAATTACATCGCTTGCTGAAAGAAAAGGATTTTGATACTTCCATTTTACCGCAATTATATCGACCCGATTTAGAAATTGAGGGCAATTTGAAAAACGAAAAAGACGTTGAGGAAAAATTACTTATTCCTTTGTTAAGCAAATTAGGTTTTAAGGAAACCGATTGGACACGACAACTATCACAAAAGGCAGGTCGAAAAGAAAAAGCAATTCCTGATTTTGTATTTTTACCAACGGGCGAAACTCACTTTCAAAATGCACCTTTAGTTATTGAAGCTAAATTTGATATGAGTTCGAATATCGAAAAAACGAAATCATATAATCAAGCACTATCGTATGCAAGAATGATGAAATCGCCAATATTTGGCATTTGTGACAAAGACAGATTGATAATTTACAAAGAAAATAAAGGGCATTTTGACCGCTTTAAACCGACTTTTGAGAAACATTGGCAAAATATAAATGACTCCGAAACTTTTAGACAACTGAAATTAATAATAGGAAAAGACGCAATAACATAAAACGCCAGCCGATAACAAGGGTTTTGCAAAATAGCGGGTTCAGTTCAAACTTCAACTTTTCTCCTTTTTTCCCGCCCAATGTGTTTCACATTCAGCTTTTTTTTTAATAATTTAGCTACTCAAGTGGTTCGACGGAGTCAAATAAATCGGCTGCGTTACTGCTAAATCGATTCGCTGCAGCAAATCAATTTACGCCACTTGCGCCAATCCCCTATACGTTATGAATAAATAAAATCAAAACCCAAACTACTTTGACAATCTTTAAACACATTGAACTATGAAAACAATTTTAGCAAAATTCGCAGCCTGTTTAATTCTTATCACAGGCATTACAACTACCCTCTCTGCACAATGGCAACCGGTTGGGCAAATTGGGTTCGCCTATGGTGAGCAAACATCAATAGCTTTTAGCCCAACTGATGAACCTTTTTTAGCCTTTAACAAATATTTCTCGCCAGGAGTGGCACTCTCTGTAATGAAATTTGATAATAACAATTGGGTGAACGTAGGTTCTAACGGGGATTCGATTGGACAAGCCAATAGTCTCTCTTTAGCATTCAGCCCATCGGGAGAACCTTACGTAGCCTATGGCGATTATGAAAATTCAGAAAAAGTCACGGTGAAAAAATTGGATGGAACAAGCTGGGTAGCCGTTGGCGCTGAAGGATTCTCTACAGACACGGCAGAAACTGTTTCCTTAGCATTCAGTTCAAGAGGAGAGCCGTTTGTTGCTTTTGTAGATGGTGGAAATTCAGACAAGGCAACCGTAATGAAATTTGACGGAACAAACTGTGTAAATGTAGGTGCCCCAGGTTTTTCGCAAGGGGTAGCATGGTATCTTTCGCTCGCAGTCAGCCCCACTGATGAACCACACGTGGCTTACTTGGACTGGGGCAATTCACAAAAGGCCACGGTAATGAAGTTTGATGGCAGCAACTGGGTAAATGTGGGTAATGCAGGGTTTTCCCCCGCAGCGGCTTTCAGTACTACCCTCCGATTCAGTCCAAGTGGAGAACCTTTTGTTGCTTTTCAGGATGGTGCAAATTCAAACCAAGCCAGCGTGATGAAATTTGATGGGAGCAACTGGGTAAATGTAGGTGCTGCCGGATTTACGCAGGTAACAGATTTAAATCATCTACTCTTTAAATTTTATCTAACAGGTGAGCCCACGGTTTCTTTTAGGCACTTTGACAATAATGGTAAAATTTCCTTAATGAAGTATGACGGAACCAACTGGACAACAATGGGCACGAGCCTTCTGGAACTATATGGAGCCAGAGATATGTCTTTAGCATTCAGCTCTAATGGGGTACCATATATTTCCTATATGGAGAATTCAACCGGAGGACGGATTGCGGTAATGAAGAATGACGAAATACTATCTACAGTTGATTTTATTGAATCTGATCATTCAATAAAAATCTACCCCAACCCTACCCATCAAACGGTTTATTTTTCATCTCCAACCAATGTGCAGCTTATTAACCTGAGCGGTCAAGTAATGACCAATGAAAGGCAAGTGAATAAATTAAACCTGTCAAATCTCGCATCAGGCATCTACTTTTTGATATTTACGGATAACAACGGACAGGTTATTCAGAGAAGCAAAGTAGTAAAAGAATAATTGTGCATAACAGAAAAATTGGCAAGGGTGGCAGAAACTTCTTCGATTGAAGTTCACGATAAAGTACCGCCCTCGCCAATTTTCAACCCGTTATGAGCCTTAAAACGACACAGCCGACAGCTAACAGACATTGATTGACTTTAAAAAGAATAAAATTCCCCGGATTATTCTCCTTATTTAAAATAAGAAGTTTGATTTTTCCCACCAGCTATCATGATGTCCAATCTTTTTTTCATTTCCAGAGAAGTATCATCTTCTTTGCGACTATAAATTTCAAACAATGCTGTCAGAGTTTTGAGATGATTGGGGTTAATACTTTCTGATTTTTTGAAATAAGGTAATGCCTTATCAAATGAGTCCATGATCTCGTTTTTTATTACCTGAATTTTCTTGAGACCATTAGTTGAAAAATCTTCCGGAAGTTCATTCATTTGTTGCGTACTGTAAGCAGCCTTGTTGTAATAGAGAGCACCCATGGAATAGTTCGCATCAAAATTATTTGGATCTTTCAATAGCGCATCTGCATAGGATTTTTTTGCGTTATCCAAATAAGCCGTTGCATTAATTTCATCATTTCCTTTTATTGCCGATTGATACAGGTTGTAATATATATCGCCTAGTGTAACATTAAGACCGATATTCTCAGGTTCCATTTTGATGGCCTCTTCGATCAGTTGGCTTGCCCTTTCCAAATTTGCAACATTCTTAACAGGATCGATAGCATAATTAGCGAGCTCCTTATTTGCTAATTCTATCACCGAATCAACATCTTGTGCCACTGAAGACGATAGCACACAGAAAAAGGCAACTACGATGAAAATCAGTTTATTTTTCATCGTGTTAATTTTAAACGAAATTAATAAAACTTCTTTAAATATTTGATTTTAAATTATTTAAAGAATTTACCATGAAAATTGATTGGTAAAAACTCAATTAGTCCATTCTCTCCGGAATCCGTTCTTTCTCTTCATTTTCTCTTAGCTTAGTAGATCATAAAATTCTAAAAAAGAATTTATTGTGCACACAAATTCGGAAAAAGATTTTTCAAAAAACCACCGCATTTCCAATCGTCCCCGATTTCAATTCGGTTTCCTCCCATTCTTTTTCTGGATTGCTTTCAGCCGTAATTCCACCTCCTACATAAATATCAATTTGATTTTGGAAGAATTGGGCACAACGTAAATTCACAAAATAGGTTTTCGTTTGCCGTGGCGAATCTATTCCAATATATCCTGCATAAAATTCTCGGTCATATCCTTCATTTTCCAATATGAAATCAAAAGCTTCCTTTTTCGGCAAACCACAAACAGCCGGCGTAGGATGAATATTTTTCAATAATTTTTCCAAATTAAAATCAGCCGGCGCTTCAGCAGAAATATAGGATTTTAAATGTTGAAATTTTCCGGCCTGAATGGTTTCGGGGCCATTGATTTTGAGGTTTTCCAATTCATAAAATTCATCAGAAATAAAATCGGTCACAAATTGTTGTTCGGCGATTTCCTTTTCTGTCCATTGGTTTTCGGGTAATTTGGTTCCAGCCAGGGAAACGGTTTGAATTTGATTTTCCGATTGATGCAACAATAATTCCGGCGTAGCACCCATCCAGGTTTCTTCCCTCGGATTATGCCAAAAATAAACCAAAGCACCGGGATGGTGATCCACTAAATTTCGAAAGGTTTGAAATAAATCAACTTGTTGATTTTCAACGATTTTATTTCGGCTCATCACGATTTTTTGGATGCCTGAATTTTGAATTTTATGAATTGCTTTTTGGATTAATTGAATATAATTTTCTCTTGAAACCGTATTTGATTTTTCAGAATATTTTAAATCTAAATCGCAATCAAATTCAAATTCACTTGGCGCAATTTCCAAAGGATTGGCATCTGAAATAGCTTTTTCAAATCGAGAATCAAAGGAATGAAACAAGATTTTATTCTGTCCCGAATTATCCTGAACATTTAATTGAATTTGGGTTTCGCCCGGGAGACGATACAACACAAATGGAAGTTTCCGCTCGATGGCTTGCTGCAATTTATGGAGAAATGGATGGTTCATCTCTTATTTAAACATAATCTTTTGGAACGATGGAATTGGTCAAATGACAATAACAAATCATTTGGTTTTCTTCATCTCTGATTTCAATTCTCACCAAATGTACGGTCCTTCCCTTTTTCACAAATTCCGCTCTGGCAGTGATGATCCCATCTCTTTTCGGACGAAGGTGATTGGAAGTCATCTGCATTCCGACCGATTTAAATTTCGCAGTATCGATGGAAACAGCCGATAAAACACTTCCAACGGTTTCAGCCAGAGCGATGCTGGCTCCGCCGTGCAATATTCCATAAGGCTGATGCACTCTGGGCGTGACCGGCATGGTCGCTTCCATGAAATCCTCTCCCAGATCTGAAAACCGGATTTCCAAAACTTCCATCAGCGTGTTTTGGTTCATTTCGTTGAGTTTTGCGAGTTTTTCTTCCTTTTCCATCAGTAAATTTTTGGATTGTAATTTTCAGAATATTTTCCTTTTTTATCGATATAAAATGCTTCAATTTCTGACAAAACCTCTTCTTTGGTTTTGTTTTCCAAATAGACGACTTTACCTATTCCGACTATTTTTTTATCGTAGTTACAATAGGCCAACAGAATCGGTACTTGGGCTTTTTCGGCTATGTAATAAAATCCCAATTTCCATTTTTCTGCCCATGAACGCGAACCTTCAGGTGTATTGAGCAAATATAAATTTTCGTTTTTGGACAATAAATCGGCGGCGAATTCTACCATGTTAGATCGTTGGGAACGGTTGATCCCGATTCCTCCTACTCCTTTGATGATAAATCCATACCAAGGTTTAGTCCAACTATCTTTGATAAAAAATTTCAAGGGCACTTCCATGACCCAAAAAGAAAATATAGCAATGAAAAAATCCCAGTTGGTTGTATGAGGCGCTGCTACCAATACGGATTTTGAAATGTTTTGAACCGGAACCGAAATGTCGAGTTTCCAGCCCATAATTCGTAAAAAAATTTTTCCAATAAATTTCTTCATAAAACAAATATAAGATTTCGGGCAATAAAAAAAGCCGGAATTAAACATCCGGCTTTCCTTTACACTTTCGTGAGGTCTTTCTTTTATCTAACTGATGATTGAAATGATGAATTCAATTACCAGAGATGTCAATGTTAACAGAATCTGTACCATCAGAAATATTGATTTTATTTTTTTCTATAATTACTTTATCACTACCGTCTATGATCTTCACACCATCCTTGGATATGCTTATACCTGCGCTGTCTGAATCAAAATGAGCCTCTACATTTTCATCATCTGAAGGGTCGTATTCACAATTCTGACAGATGTATTGATTGTCAACAAATTTATAAAATTTATTGGATCCGTCTTCATAGTTTCTTTCATTTTCCAGGTCGTTGTAAAAAATCAGTTCATCTATATTTTTAGCATGAATCGTTTTTCCTTTTGGTACATAAACGATTAGCGTAACCAATTGATCTCTGAATTTGGATTTTTCCGGAAGGGAAAGATAATTGTTAAAAACCAATTCTCCGTTTGCATTCATGGTATAATCGTATTCGATCATTTCGGCATTTTCTCTTGCATTGTCCATGCTGGATCCTTTTGAATAATTCATGATTTCTACATAAACCAGATCATTTGGAGATGTTTTGATTTCGATGTCGTCATAAATTCTTCTGTGTAATTTTCCGTCAAATTGTACAAAACCGGCCATGTCGTCATTCAGTCCCCATTTGATTTTGCGTTTGCCTACATTTTTATATTCTTCAAAAGAAATGACCAAAGTATCCTGAGAAACAGTGAAGGATTTTTTATCGGCAAATTCTATATCGCGGGTGAAATTTTTGGCCAAACTCACTCCTAGAATTGAAGCACCGATCAAAGCGATGAACCACAATGCCAAAGAACTCCACACAAATGTTTTATTGACCGGCACCCGATTTGAAATCAGTCTGGCACCCAAAATGATCAGCAATAAAGCCGGCACGACCATCAAAATGATCATCAATGCTTTGGCTCCCCAATCCTGCCATTCATAATCCACGATGTATCCGAAAACCTGCATAGGAAGTTCAGCAGAAGACGTGATAAGAAGGGCGATGGCTCCGATGATCAGTCCGATTCCCGTACAAATCAACATAATACCTAAAAAGAACAGGATGATTTTCCCCAATACATGGAATAATTTACCCAAAGCACCGGAGGCATCACGAGCCACTCCCTTCATTTCAGTTGCAGCTTGGCTGGCGTTTTTTTTTATAGTTTCAAAATCCCCTGCCTGGCCATACATCTCATATTTTTGTGTGGCCGTTTCTGCTTTTGGGAGGATGATCCATAGTACGATGTAACTGATGATCGTCAAGGATGCTCCTGAAATGAATACATCTGAAAAGAACAATACGATCCACAATACACGCGTCACCCAGGTTTCTACTCCTAAATAATGTGCCAGCCCGGAAAGTACACCGGCGATGATTTTGTCGTTTGGATCACGGTATAATTTTCTTTTGATTTTATCACCCGCGGTTTGTTTGTAGGATGAACCTGAAGAACTATAGGATTTAGACGTTTCTTCGTTGTCCTCATCTACGTATTGTTCCGGTTTCCCCATCACACCGATGATATGTTCTACATCCGCCTCGTTTACCACTTCTCTTACACCTAATTTTTCTTTAAAAAGTTCGGCTATCCGGATTTCAACATCCGAAATGATATCTTCTGTTCCTTCCATACCATGAAGGGAATGACGGATATCGTCCAAATAATTCTTTAGTTTGAAAAAAGCACGATCGTCCACGATAAATGAAAAACCGCCTAAACTGATTGAAATCGTCTTATCCATGTTGATTTGTATCTAAGGTTACTTTATTTACTGCATTTTGTAGTTGGTCCCATGTTTCTGCCAATTCCTGCAGAAAACTCACTCCGTCCTCCGTAAGCGTATAATATTTTCTCGGCGGTCCGGATGTTGATTCTTCCCAACGGTAATTGAGAAGATTGTCGTTTTTTAATCGCGTCAATAGAGGATAAAGCGTACCCTCCACGACGATCATCTCTGATTTTTTTAATTCATCGATGATATCGGACGCATAGGCATCACCTCCTCTCTTTATGATGCTGAGAATACAATACTCCAGTATTCCTTTTCTCATTTGCGTTTTTGTTTTTTCTATATCCATCTCGATATCTGGTTTTGTATTGCAAATATATAAACAAAAGATAGTATTATGCAAAACAAAGTACTAAAATATTTGAATAATATTTTAATTAAATCATTTACTTGACTAATTATCAATTATTTACAAATTTAAAAAAATTGAAAAAAAATTGAAAAAAAATTATAAAATAAAAAAAATCACCCCGATTGAGGTGATTTTATATGAATTATTTTCTAATTTCTATCTGAAATCGGGATTAAAAGGATTGGCAAAATCATATCCTAAACTGAATAAAATTCCGTTTCCTGCTTCCTTGGCTATGTCAGACATTCCGATATCGTAAGCCATCCCTATGCGTAAACCTCCTATTTTCAATTTCATTATAGGAGAAATGCTCAATCCCTGAGAACCATTTTTATCGATGTCTTGTCTATAGGAAACACCCAGATCCAAACCTTGTTCCTGGTCAGCAAATGCAATATGTCCCATCAGATTCAAATCAAACTGACGCTCCGAATTGGAATTCAAATTCATCACAACCGATGGCTCCAAACGAAATACATCACCCAAATACACATGGTATCCCAACATGAAATAATACCAAGTTGGTAAGGGTTCAATTCCATTGGCTACTGCCTGATTGTCCTGCAAAGGAATATCCAGAACAGAAATACCACCAAAAGCTCCGGCATATTTAAAGGAAACCCCTAAATTAAAATAATTGAGATTATAGTTCGGATCATCCAAAACCGGATCGGTAGGATCGGTTACGATTACTTGATCCAAATCCAGTCTTTGTTGAAAAAAGTTATACGACAAACCAAAAGAAAATAAATCTTCCGTTTCCATATCTCTGTAATCCCGGTCTGAATTAATCGGAATATGATAAGCTGCAGAAAGATTTAAACCGCGTAAACTGGATAGACCGTTTCGGTCATTGAATACATAAAAACCAAATGCCAATCGATCCACAACTGTCGAATGCACACTCAAAGTCTGAGTGTTGGGACTTTCCGGCAGATCGGCCCATTGGTTTCGGTAACTTCCCGTTACGCTTAAAATTTCCGGATTGGCTCCCGCATAAGAGGGATTTATCAAATACCGGTCGCTGACCAAATAATGTTTATAAAATGGTAATCCTTCCTGACCCATTGCCTGAAAGGATAAAATGATCATAACCGCCGTAATTAAAATTTTTCTCATGTGTTTGCTATCTATTCCTAACGCTTATATGCCCTAAATATTTTGTTCCACCCGATTCCTCATCCCGGGTTGTAATGATATACCAATAATCTCCTGACGGAACGTTCTCTCCTTTGTATTTTCCATTCCAACTGAATTCAGTAAATATTTGGAATCCCGAATCTACAAATATTTTTCCATAACGGTCAAATATTTTAACACTCGTTTCCTGAGAATTATTCAAACCTCTTATTGTCCATGTATCATTTTTACCGTCATCGTTTGGCGATATGAAGTTGGGAATAAATAAAATAGATACATTTTTTGATACAGGACTACAGCCGCTTTCTCTTACATAAACTGTATAATCCCGACCCGGTTCCAAATGGTCAAATCGCGGACTCGATTGCCAAAAAACGCCATCCAATGAAAATTCCAGTTCCGTTCCATTACCGGCTACTTGAACTATGATATAATCCGTCCCTATCTCAAACCCCGTTATGACCGGAGATGCCGGTTCCATGATTACCACATCAAAACTATCGGTACATCCTTCATCTGTCGTAATGGTCAATACATAATTCCCCGGCTCTGTTATCATCAATTCCGGTCCGGTGGACTGACCTCCTCCCCAATTCCATTCATAATTTACCTCCGGATATTCGTCTCCGGCATTCAAAACCAATTCATTTCCGGGACAAAGCGTTGGTAAATCTTCAAATGGATTTTCCGGCAGCTCCCTTAATTGATAATCAAACAAGAAATAATTGGAACAAAAATTTACTCGATCCAGTCTTAAATAAATTTCTCCTTCATTATCGTCAGGGATAAAATTTTCCGGATTCTGAATTTGATTGGTCAAATTGATCAAATCATCCAAACTCAGGTAGTAGGAAAAGACCAATTGAGGATCATCCGAATCAACAGATTCTTCCACCAAGGTCAGATCGATGGAATCTGATCCACATTCTCCCATGATGGTTGTGGGCTCAATATAAGGAGCTATGGTTGCTTTATACCAAACCCGGAATTGCCGGACTGCGGAACATTCTCCAATTTCCATCAACACCCAGAAAAAATTATCTTCTGACGGTAACGGATAATTTGTAATGTCAGAACCCGGAATTGGGTTCAAAAGTTCCTCATCGGTAAAATAAGTAAAGGTGACACCTGAAGGATCGGGAAGAAACAGATTTTCTATCTGAGTCAAATCAACATATCGGATTCCGTCAAAATCATCATCGCAAACGGAAATCGGCGGTATGGTTTCCTCCAAACCTTCCAAACCAATTGACACAAACAAAGGAATTTCGGCAATGGAAAAACATGTTCCGTTTGATATGACGACCCAATAGCTGATAGCTCCCGTATCGGACGGAAGGTTCAGCATACCGGACGGCAAAGGATTCACGCCATTTTCAGCGTCTTCTTCTGATCCATAATAAGTAATGCTTAAACCCGCTTCAATTCCCAACAAAGGAATGGCTTCTTCATCCAGATCAAATGGTACAAAACCGTCTCCGTCTTCATCGCATTTTGACAGAGCAGTTGTGATAGCAGTATATTCCGGGTTTGTCCCGATTTCATAATCAATCCGGACGATGTTGAAACAATATTCGGTATGTTCCAAACGCACATAGGCTGAACCGGAACCCGCCGGCTCATAGTTTTCGGGATTCGGAATATTGTCTGTTCCTCCTGCCTGAGCAGAAGCAAGGGTTTCATAATATAGAAAATCGGCATCTACACCTGTCATGGTAGTTTCTAAAACCGTAAGGTCTATCAAGTACGGCTCACTACTGTCAAAACAGAATACAGAACCCGGCAAAGTATATTCCTCACCATTTACGGGGACTTGGGGTTTCAAATCAAATATGATTTCTTCCGGAATCGTCGTACAGCTTGCCCCATCAAAATCTTTTTCTGCCAGAATCCAAATAGTATGAGGGAATGTAGTAATGGTATAATTTTCCCAATCCGACTCCGGAATTTCAATGGTCAAACCGGCATCTTCATAATAAGAAAAAACCAGTCCGTCCAAACTTCCGTCTATGTATTGGCTTTGATAAACAGTCAGGTCAACTACCAACTGTCCATCCTCATCTTCGTCACAAAAAGGCGGCTGAGCCGGAATCTCATTTTGTCCGGGCATTTCATTCAAAATCAAGTCAATTTCAGCTATGACGGTACAGTGACCTTCTTTTATCACTCTTACATAAATGGTTATATTTCCGGTCAATACATAATTTTGAGGATCAGGGATAAAGTTTCCGTTTCCTGCTTCGGCGTCATCCAAATTTTCATAATAAATAAAATCATCTGCATCTGTTGAAATTTCCGGTTCGTAAGATTCCAAATTGACATTTCCTTGATTGGAACAGATTGCCTTTTCCAATTGATCGTCCAGTATGTCGATGGATTCATTTGAATAATAGATGACCAAATCGGCATCGCAAATCCCGTTTGACCAGATGTAATGGTAATCTCCTGATAAGTCAAATCCGGTGATGGTAGGCGTCGGAGAATTCATGTCGTCAAAAAAAGTAGGCGAAGGATTTCCGGGATCGATTGACCAACTTCCTTCACCGACTGCAACAATCCCCGTTGCCACATTATTTTCACATTCTAATGAAATTTCCGGGTCAGAGGCCAGACCAAAGTTCGAAGTAAATTCTATCGCATCCAAAAAATTGCCTACGGTGGGGTCGCCGGTAGCCGTACTAACTGCTCTGAATTCAAATCGGGTGATGGTTTGTCCCGCAGGAACCATGTAGGATCCGTTGTAAACATGCCATCCTGTCCATACCTGGCTGGAATATTGGGCCAATTCTACAAGCGGGCCACCGGGAGGACCGGCCAAAACCGCTAAAACATCGGATCCCGTGCCGGAACTATTTCTTGCGCTATGTGCAAAATTATAATTGAAAACGATTCCATCAACGGGTGTAGCGTAGTCTTGGTAGATTCCGGATTGTACATTGGCATTTAGCTCGATGTATTGATCACCGGAATAAGCCATGACGCCTCCGCCATTTGCGGAATTGGGCCACATTTCGATTACATTATCTCCGGCTGTCGTTTCCCAGCCCGGAACATCAGACGCATCCAAAAAACTGGGCCAACCGCTTTGCACAATTATAGGTTCTTCAAAATCAGGGTTGATGGTATTGATTTCACATTCTTCTTGCGCCCTGACTATGATACCCAATAAAAAACATAGTAAAACAATATATTTCATTAGGTGGTATTTGTGTGTTAATTAAAAAGGGACTGTTATAAAAACAGTCCCTCAAAGTTAATTAATTATTTCATTTTTATTATTATCTATTTGTTTCTCACCGTAATATGACCTACGAACTTTCTTTCCTGGACGATTCCGTCTGAAGGAACCTGAATGATGTACCAATAATCGCCGGAAGGCACATTATTACCTAAATATTTACCGTTCCATTCATAATTTCCTTCAAAATTGGTATCGACAAATATTTTACCGTAGCGGTCAAATATTTTTACAGTGGCACCCGGAGTGGCATTAATTCCACGTATGGTCCAGGTATCATTTTTACCGTCACCATTTGGAGAAATGAAATTGGGAACGCTCAATATGGTCACATCATATTTCTGAATCATACAACCGCTGGATCGTACCCAAATGGTATAGGTTTCACCCGGAATCAAGTTGCTGAACTGCGGACTACTTTGCCATAAAACACCATCCAATGAATATTCCAATGGACCTTCTCCGTTATTGGACGCACTCACAACTACAAAATTATCCCCCAATTCCAAACCGTTAATGACCGGAAGCGAAGGCAAGTTCACCGTTAAGGTTCTTTCCTCACTTATACATCCGTCTGCGCTATACGCAACCACAGTATAAATTCCGATCTGGTCGATGGTTTGAATCGGACCTGTCAAAATGGTTCCGTCTCCCAGCGTCCATTCATAAGTTGCGTCAGGATCATCGCTGGTAGCCGTAGCTTCAAAACTGTCATCTTCACAAAGAACCATGGAAGTATGGGACAATTCCAAACTTGGCGTAGCCAATCTTTCCAATAAAATTTCTACAAAAGCAGAACAGAAACCTGCTTCATCCAAACGAACAATGACGGAGGTTTGGGTTTGTGCCGGTGTAAATTCGGCTGTATTGATAATTTCATTGGTTTGGTTGCGTGCATCTTCGATGGTGTTAAAATACGCAAGCGTCACTCCTCCTGCTCCTATCGCGCCCTCGAATTGGGTTAAATCCACGGTATCTTCCGGACAATATTCGATAGGTCCAAACGGTCCGGTATTATGGTTGACTTCTTCTCCGGCAATGAACTGTACCGGAATTTCTGCTGAACGACATCCCTCACCGCTTTCTCCTACCACATAAATGGTGGCCGGAAGGGATGGGAAATTGTAATTGTTCCATTGTCCCGTAGGAATTGGAATATCCGAATTAAAGTCGGCCAATGACGCATAATATTCATACGCAATTCCGGCTCCTCCGCCCAATTGAGCATTTAAATCGGTCAAATCCGTACTAAATATTCCGTTGAAATCATCGTCACATAATTCTATTGTCGGAACCGTATTTAAAACGGGTTGCGGGTAAATTTCTATAGTAAACGGAGTATCAAGCGCACAAAGTCCTGCTTCCGGATAGAAAGTATAAACATCTGTTCCCGGTGTACCGGTATCGATAACGGCCGGAACCCAGGTTCCTGTCACGCCACTATCCAATGTCGTTGGCAAAGTCACAGGTTCATCACCTTGACAATAACTTAATGGCATATCTACCTCAACCGCTAATTCTTCTACTATTTCAATTTGGATTGTCACATCCTCCGAACAGTTCCCATCGGTTAAAAATACATAATCATATACTCCCGGTGTACTCGTATCGATTACCGGAGGATCCCAGGTTCCGGTGATTCCCCCCTCTGTTGGATTGGGTAAAACCGGAGGTGTAGAATTCTGACAAATCGGATCCATTTCATTAAATGTAGGAATCAAAGTCTCTTCTACCGTGATTTGGATTACAAATGATTGGAAACAATCAGCATCAGCAGGTGTAAAGGTATATTCGGTTGTACCAATAACATTTAAATCCACTTGATTGGAAGGGCTCCAAGTTCCTTGATATCCATTGTCCGACAAATCAGGTAATTCGATTATTTCATCTGTTTGACAATATTGATTTTCCATATCCACAAAATCCGGAATTATTTCTTCGACGATGGTAATTTCGATGGTTACCTCTTCCGCACAATTGTCATCAGGGTCAAATGTATAGAGAAAAACACCGGGCGTACTTGTATCGATTACCGGTGGATCCCATGTTCCGGTGATTCCCGTTTCGTTTGGCGTAGGTAAAGTAGGCGGTGTAGAATTCTGACAAATCGGTTCCATTTCATTAAATGTTGGAACCATGCTGGTTAAAATTTCAACTAAAACTTCTACCGGTTCTGTGGCACATTGTCCCGGAGTCGGGGTAAAAGTATAAGTCTGTGTATTGTTGGGGTCAAAAACAGGTGACCAGGTTCCGGTATAACCTTCTATCGAAGTATCGGGCAAAGGATTTTCACCTCCCGGACATTGCGGATCAATTGGATTGAAAGTCGGGGTATCACTTGGAGGCGAACAAGGCCCGATTACCACCGGAGTGCGGCTGTCACAGATGGTTCCTTCAGGACAACACTGCGCATAAATAATGGTTCCTTCCGGACAAACATTTCCGGGTGCATCATATGTAAAAGGTGAACCGGTTCCTATCATGGTTCCTCCAAATTCTTCTGTCCACCAAGTTATAACATTGTCATTTCCGCAACCTCCTGTTAGTGCTACCAAATAATTCATGTCACTGCCTTCACAGACTGTAATTACTTCTGTATTTATAGGAGCCGGATCAAATAAAATCACATCACTTTCTACAGTGTTTATGGAAAAGGTTACGGTATTTGTATTTACGTCCGGTGTTGACCAACAACCCGTATTCCCGTCAGAGGATCCTTGCAGGATAAAATCGGTTGTAGTTGTTTCAATTCGACTATTACAAAAAGTCATGTCAAAAGCAATTAAAAAGGGCGTAGAACAATTCATGCTTGATTGCCCATAATTATTACTTGGACTTCCGTCACCCATAACTGGATTACATTCAGTACAAGAACTTCCGGTTCCATCATAATAAAATCCGATTCCTCCGGTATCTTGAGCTGAACATGAAGCTCCCGTACAGGAGTCCTGTGCAATCCATCCGGCTGGTAAAGTTACATTGGAAACAGAAATATTTTCTCCGGTTGGAAAAAAGAAGCCATGCGGCCAGTTAGCGCCCGGTTGGTTATATCTTAAATTGGCCATATTTACCCGGATGGTCGTATAACCACAAGGATCATCAATTACCAATGCCCCATCTACTACTGAACTGCCAGATCCTTCTATGATTTCGGCCGTAATGTTGGGTGCTGAACCACAATTAAAATTTCCGGTACGAACTACATTGAAAACATTTATTTGTTGACTAAACCCTATTTGAGCGAGAAATAGAAAAATTATATAAAGTCTGATTTTAAACATTTAGTAAAATTTGAAGTGTTAATTAATTTTAATCAATATAGTTTACCCTTTTCCAGATAATTTTGCAAAATATCCTTAATCGGATTAACGCCCAAAGAATCAACTTCTAAATAATGGGAACATAGAAATCGTTTGTCCTCCGGACTGATTCGTTCGTTATACAAAACCTTCAAAATTTCAGATCGTTGGAAAGTCAGCTTTTCATGAATATCCTGTTCATTTCCATCGGGAATAGATCTCAAAAACTGCATAACATCGGCCGGGAGTTCTACTGATTGACTATATAAATTTAAATAGTACAAATGATCAATTGTATGGTTGGCGGGGTGAGATTTGGATAAATCGATTTTGATATAATCTACTTGTTTTGTATCAGATTCTTGCGAATACATCATACTGAAAACTGTCATAAATAGAACAGTCATCAACTTGCTCAATTTCATAATTTTCTCTTATTGTGTTAATTAATTTTGTACAATTTAAATCTGCCTCATCAGATTTAGGTTAGTTATCCTTTACAAACTATCAAATATATATATTTTTTTTTCATTTTGTTAAATTTTAACTAACATATAGATAACAAAAAACCCGATGCCAAACATCGGGTTTTATTCTATTTTTTTTCATTATCTCGGCGGACCTCCTTTATTATCACCTTCCAAATCGGTGTTGAAAACTTTTACTTTATCTCCTTTTTTCAATCCACTTTTAATTTCTACATAGACACCATCGGAAATCCCGATTTCCAACATTTTTTTCTGATAAACCGGTTGGTCATATTTTTCAGTTCCGGGTTTTAAAACCTCCACAAAAGGCTTTGCCTTATCATCATACTGGATATGTGCTGATTCTAAAGCAACCACATTTTTTGCTTCGGAAAGCATAACTTCTGCATTGGCACTGTAATTGGCACGAAGGAAAATATCCTGTTTCAAATTAACATCGGCCTTGATTTCAAACTGAACGATTCCGCTCGTATCTACTCCTGACGGTGAAATATAGTTTAGAATTCCTTCAAAACTTTCATCGGGAAGTGCTCCAATCGTGATCGTCAATTTCATTCCTTCCTTTAGTTTTCCCACATCGGCTTCGTCCACATTTCCTTCAAAAATCATCTGATTGACATCAGCCATTGTAGCAATGGTGGTTCCTACGGAGAAATTATTGATTTCCTGAACGGTATTTCCGATTTCGACCGGAATGGAAAGAATCATCCCTGAAATAGTTGCACGAATTTGGATCGTGGCATATTTTTCCAATCCCGGTGCAATTCCGGTTTGGGCAATTTTATAATCACTTTGTGCGGCTTTCAGATTTTGTTGTGCCATCTGATAAGTAGCCAGGGCATTGTCATATTCCTGTTTGGGCAAAACACCTTGTTCGTACAGAGATTTGGTACGGTTGAACTGGATTTTTTCATTGTTCAATGTAATTTGTGCCGAACTGATCTGTTGTTGGGCGGCATTTAAACTCTGGACATTGGGGATCACTCTTAAAGTCGCTATCAAAGCCCCTTTTTCGACTGTATCTCCCTCTTTTACATGAATTTCAGAAATAACCCCGGAAATATTGGGTTTGATTTCAACCACTTCCCTTGGTTTCACAGAACCTGTTGCTACGGCTTTGGTCGATATATCCCTTACCTGAACTTCTGTTGTTTCATAAGTGGTGTTTTCAGAAGTACTGGTTTTGTACATATAGAAAATGGCCGCTATAACCGCTGCTACAAACAATATGATCAATAAAATTTTTAATCCTCTTTTCATTCTTTTCTTATTTCGTTTTGCGAAATTCGATCCCCAAACTTCGGGATAAAATTTATTTTTTTATTCTATAATCTAAATTTCATTCTCCAACTCCACCACTCTCCAACTCTACCACTCTACCACTCTCCAACTCAAATCACTCGTCCCGTAAAGCATCAATCGGTTTGATTGCTATAGCTCGCTGTGCAGGAATCATTCCGGCCAACATTGCCATCACTACCATGATTAGTAAAGCAAATCCCAAAGTTGTTACATCTACCGATGCATTTATAAAAGGAAAATCTCCTTGGCTTTTTTCTACTATTGAATTGACAATAAACAGAATCAAACTGGCGCCCACTATGCCGGAAAGCCCTGCTATCATGGTTAAAACAATGGATTCCAATAATATCTGCGAACGAATTTGATTGGGAACCGCTCCCAGCGCCCGCCGTATTCCAAATTCTTTGGTCCTTTCTGACACCGTAATCAACAATATGCTGGCAATGGCTATCACACCGGAAAACAAGGTCAGCGCACCTACTACGATGGCCAGCAGTTGTAATCCGTTCATAAAAGAAAACATTTTATTTAAATTCTCTCCTAAATTGAATCCGCCAATCGCCTGTGTATCATCAGGATGCACGCTTTTTCTTTCTTTCAGAAATTCTTTTATCCGGGATTCAAACTGGACGATGTCCACATTGTCTTTAGCATTGATAATCACATAATTCACCACGCCCTGCCGGTTATAAACCCGCTGAAAAGTAGTAAACGGAATTTGGATCTCATTGTTCCTTCCAATTGCCATGGCTCCTTGCTGATACATGCCTACGACGGTGTACATTCCACTGCCTATCTGAATCATTTTACCCATGGGATTTACTCCTTCCGGAAAAATTTCATCGCGTATATCGGTTCCGATTACAGCTACTTTCCGACCATATTTGATATCATCATCATTTAAAAATCTGCCCTGGATGATGGGTTTTCGAAACATATCGTTCTGGACGGGATAATCACCATAAACGGCATAATTCCCATATTTGGCACCATATTTAATTGTCACATTTCCTTCTTGACTTCGTGGAGCAATCATTTTAATTTGAGGAAATTTTCCCTGGATGGCTTCGATGTCTTCCATTTTCAATTCGAGCACCCGACCGCGTTGATAACCCTCAAACGGAATCGCCGTTTGTTGCATCCAGACAAAAAGGCTATTGGTCGCCGCATTGGCAAATATTTTATCAAACCCGTTCTGAACACCCCGGGATGCACCCAATAATGCTACAAAAAGAAACATACCCCAAGCCACTCCTATCATGGTAAGCATCGTCCGCATTTTATTTTTGCGAATTGCAGCATATACTTCTGACCAGGCATCTCTATCAAATATTATGGGTTTCATTTTTAAATTTGTATACTGTATTTTGTAATATTGTATATCTATCTGTTCTATTCTCTAATCTCCTTATTTCTCGTCTCTCAACGCATCTATCGGTTTAATTTTTGCAGCATAACGCGCCGGAAGAAACCCCGCAAGAAACCCCGCAAAAAACAAAATCAAACAAGCCATCACAAGCGATTCGGTGCTTACACCCGGATCATAAATAAAATAATCAGCCAATCCTTCGTTGATATTCTCCACCAAAAAAGTCGCGGCCAAAATCCCTAACACACCAAATACCAAGGTAATCAAAACAGCTTCCTGCATGATCAAGGTAATGATTTTATAAGGCGTTGCTCCCAAGGCCTTTCTGATTCCGATTTCTTTGGTTCGTTCCTTCACACTGAAAACCATAATGTTTCCTATGCTAACCACGCCGGCCACCAAACTTCCTCCACCTATGACAAATACGATGATGGTCAGGACAAAGAAAAAAGAATTGGTATCTTCCATCTGTTGGGAAGAGTCCCAAACCCTGATTCCATTTGGATCGGTCGGGCTGATGTCGTGACGGGATTTTAAATCGCTTCGCAAATCTTCTGAAAATTCGGCTATCTCTTTTGTCGAAACTCCATCTTTGGGCGTAATGGCGATTGAAGGCAATTCGTCTGTTCCATAGATGGTTTGCAAAGTTGTAATCGGCACAAAAATCATCCGTTCTTCCCGGTCATCATTGGTTTTACTCGAAACGACACCAACTATTTCATACATGCCGGAACCGATTTGGATGAATTGACCAATCGGATCTCTTCCTTTCATCAAATCCTCAATGACCATTCGACCCAAAACAACTGACTTGGTCTGAACTTTCAAGTCTTCATTTCGCAGAAATCGCCCTGTATCCATCTGATAATTAACCATGTTGATGTAATCTGCATTTACACCTTTGACCGAATAGCTTCCTGATTCCCCACCAAATTTCACACTGAGCTGTTGATCGTATTCACCACTTATGTATTTAATTTTGTCCGAATAATTTTCCAGTATATAGTTCAAATCCTCATTCTCCAAAACGATGCTTCTTCCCTTTTGATAACCACCATAAGTTTCAGAAGTTTTCGTACCAAATACATACATATTCATCGCTCCTGCTTGGAAGAATTCTTTTTGGAAACCATTTTGCAAACCGTTTCCCATTCCAAACAAAACAATAAACACAAACAACGCCAGCGAAATGGTAAATCCCGAAAGGATTGTCCGCAGTTTATTGCTTGCTATCGAAGCCCATATTTCCCGCCAGCGGTCTAAATCAAACATTTACATCTACGATTTACGAAATTCGAATTTCGCTTTTATTTATTCAATAATTTATTAGGTTTTTCTCCGCAACCTACTCCACAATTCTCCAACTCAAAAACTCTCCAACTCGGACTAAACCCTTACTTGCTCTACGCTTTCGTCACTCATGATCACACCGTCTTTCAGACGTACGATACGTTTACACATATGCGCAATCTCGTCTTCATGCGTAACCATTAAAATGGTTTTTCCTTCATCATTGATTTCCTGGATCAGACGCATCACTTCCTGTGAAGTTTTGGAATCCAAAGCTCCGGTGGGTTCGTCTGCCAATAATAGTTTGGGTTTGGCAGCCAGCGCACGAGCTATCGCAACACGCTGCTTCTGTCCACCCGAAAGTTCATTGGGTAAATGATGTGCCCAAGGTCCCAATCCTACTCTTTCTAAATATCCCATAGCCATTTCCGACCGCTTGCTTCGGGCTACACCCTGATAATACAAAGGAAGGGAAACATTTTCCAAAACATTTTTGAAATTGATCAGATTATAGGACTGGAAAATAAAACCCAGAAATTTGTTTCTATAATTGGCGGCTTTTGTCTCGTTCAGTTTTTCGATTTTAAATCCATCGAGTTCATATAAACCTGTGTCATGTGTATCCAGCATCCCGATGATGTTCAACAGCGTGGATTTACCCGAACCCGAAGAACCCATAATCGCCACAAATTCGCCCTCTGCCACATCCAAATTAATTCCCTTTAAAACATGGAGGGAATTCGCTCCCATTTTATACGATTTATTTAAATCCCGGATTTTTATCATCGCTCCAAAACTATAAAAGAATAAATATAACTCGTTCCGTAAGGCACTTCAAAATTCACGCTTACCACCCGGAACCCTTCTCCTGATTTACGGTTGAGCAATTCTTCCGTTTCTTTTCTTAAATCTTCCGTGCTGTCCGGCTTGAACGATTTTTTGATTCGGTGTACTTCGTAGGATTTCATTTTTATCTTTTGGTTATTTGTTGTTATTTTAATTGAAATGTTACAGATGATTTGGATTTTCGAATTTTAAACAAATAGTAAAAACCCCGTTTTTATAAAGGTTTTTTACTGCTTCATATAACCAAAAGGAGTTTATTTTGTTTCATTTGAAGAAAATGGAAAATGGATACAAACAGAAAAACTGATAAAAAGGTAAATTTCACCAGCCCTGTTAGGGTTTAACCAGTCTGCCGTAGGAGGAAACCCTAACAGGGCTTTCATCACAGCGGATCCACATCAATCTCAATCCTCACCGAACGAAATGCCTGAACCGTATGCAGCGATTCAATGGCTTTTTCAATCAAATTTTTCACTTTTTGAGCGGAAGTATTTTCAGGAATTTTGATCAATACATTTTGGATGTACAAATTTCGGATTCGCCCAATCGAGGGTTCTTCCGGTCCCAACAAATGCTTTTCATCCAGAAAACTTTTCATCAGTTTCACAAATTCCCCCGAAACTTTATCGACCTTTTCTTTTTTAGCGTGCCGAAGTCTGATTTGAATCAATCGTAAAAATGGCGGATACAAAAAGGATTTCCGTTCGTATAAAATATCTTTTGCCGTTTTTTCAAAATCGTATCGCGTTACATTTTGCAGGATTTCATGATCCGGATTATAGGTTTGAATCAACACTTTTCCCTGTTCGTTTCGTCTTCCGGCTCGTCCTGACACTTGTGTCAAAAGTTGAAACGCTTTTTCATGCGCCCGAAAATCCGGATAATTCAACATCGAATCTGCACGAATCACACCCACCAAACCGACATTTGAAAAATCCAAACCTTTGGCAATCATCTGTGTTCCCACCAAAATATCAATTTCCTGTTGCTCAAATGCTTCCAATGTCTTTTCATACGCATTTTTTTTCCGCATCGCATCCACATCCATCCTCGCAATTTTCAGTTTCGGAAAGATAGATCCCAACTGAATTTCAATCTGTTCTGTCCCGATTCCTTTTGTGGTCAATTCCAGACTTTGGCAATTGAAACATTTGGAAGGTTTGGCTTGCGAATGACCGCAATAGTGACACCTGAGCTGATTGGAAAATTTATGAAACGTAAGCGGCACATCACAATTGGGACAAAAAGGTGAATGACCACAAGACAAACATTCCATCACCGGGGCAAATCCGCGGCGGTTCTGAAAAATCAAAACTTGTTTTCCTTCTTTCAAGGTTTCTTTAATTGCATCCCGAAGTACATGAGTAATATCGCCGCTGATTTCCTTGGAACGCAACGCCATTTTTAAATCCACCAATTCAATTTTGGGCATTTTTACATCGCTGTATCTTTTGGTCAGTTGAACATAACCAAATTTTCCTGTTTGAGCATTCTGATAAGTTTCCAATGAAGGTGTGGCCGAGCCGAGAATGACGTTGGCCTGAAAAAAATTGGCCAATACCAATGCCATATCCCTTGCATGAAAATAAGGTTTGGAATCGGTTTGTTTATAGGCGCCTTCGTGCTCTTCATCTACGATGACCAGACCTAAATCCTGAAAAGGAAGAAACAAAGCCGACCTCGGCCCGAGGATGATTTTGTATTCGTTATTCAATGCTTTGCTCCATAATTCCACCCTTTCATTCTGGTTGAATTTCGAATGGTAAATCCCAACTTTATCTCCGAAATGTTTGCGTATCCGCTGTACCATCTGGGAACTGAGCGAAATTTCCGGCAAGAGAAACAAAGTCGTTTTGTCTTCTTCAATTTGTTTTTCGATCAACTTGATATAAATTTCGGTTTTTCCGCTGGAAGTCACACCGTGAAGCAAAACAGTTTGATTTTTCCCGAAATAATTTTCAATTGCATTCAATGCCTGATTCTGTTCAAAATTCAATTCTTCAGAATCTACCGTATCATTTTGTATTTCATCAATTCTGGAAATCTCGAGATTGTAAATTTCTACCAAACCTTTTTCAGCCATCGCATGAAACATAGAATGCGTTCCGCCATATTTTTTGACAAAAGCAGAAATTTTAATCGGTTTGGGAGTCTGGGCTTCTTCGACGATTAATTGCAATAAAATTTCGCGTTGCTTGCTGGCATTTTTTAGTTTCTCAAAAGATTGATTGAACAATTTTTCATCGGACTTCAGTTCGGGATTTATCCGCACAAAAAGCTCAACTTTGGGTGTGTATTTTTCTTTCAGGACTTCATCCAATTGGATGATTCCCTTCTCCCAAAGTGATTTGATGATGGAAATAGCCGATTTCCGATCGATGATTTTAGCAATTTCGCTGACTGCCACAATTCCTTTTTTGTCCAGCACCTTCACGACCGACCTTTCTTGCTCCGTAAGGGTTTCCTCTATTTCATCGGCCTTCCCGATGAATTTCACAAATGTTTCGCTCTCCCATTTCAGCGCGGTTGGAAAAGCATTCCGATAGACTTCGCCCAGCGTACACATATAGTAGGATGCCATCCATTTCCAGAATTCTATTTGGGTTTCAGTCACCAAAGGTTCGGAATCCAAAATGGAATCTATGGGTTTGGTTTTGAATAATTCGGGTTTATTTTGATGAAAGGAATCAATAATTCCCGTGTACAATTTATTGGTCCCAAAAGGAACCGAAACCCTTTGTCCGATTTTCAGAAACGGCAGATCATCGGAAGAAATTTCATAGGTGAAAGTTCCCGGCAAAGCCAGTGGCAATATGATTTCTGCGAAATTTTGTTGCGGCATATTTGAATTGGCAATTTAGTACAAATGTTGTAGTTGTAAAAGTGGCAAAATAGCTTTGTTTTGCTGTAAAGAAATAATTATGATAACTGTGTTCTTTGTAATAAGCCTTGTGCTCTTTGTGGTAAAATTAAACCACAAAGTTTACAAAGTACACACAAAGTAACACTAAGAATTATGAAATGCTAAAGCTGTTTCCTTCTCTGAATCTCCTTCTCAATCAACGAAAGTTCCCGTCCGGTTTGGCCGGCTACCGAAGTATTTTCCTGTGCACGACGAATTAAATAAGGCATCACCTCTTTGATCGGACCGTATGGAAGGTATTTGGCAATGTTATATCCCATACTTCCCAGCTTGAAACTGATGTTATCGCTCATCCCAAACAATTGTCCGAACCAGATTTTGTGGATATTACTCGGGATATTGTATTTACGCATCAATTCGGTCAGTAATTCGCTACTGTATTCGTTATGCGTTCCGGCAAAAAGAGAGATTTTATGGTTGTTTTCCACTATGAATTCCAAGGCCAGATTATAATCCCGGTCAGTCGATGCCTTATCGGGTTGAATGGGTGAAGGATAATTTTCGGCTTCGGCTCTCGCCCTCTCTTTTTCCATATATGCCCCACGGACGACTTTAAAGCCCAAAATATAATTTTCGGCTTCTGCCTTTTTCAATATTTTTTTCAAATAATCCAAACGATCATGACGGTACATCTGCAAGGTATTGCAAACGATACAACGTTCTTTGTTGTATTTCTGCATCATTTCGTCGGCCAAATCATCCGCTGCACCTTGCATCCAGCTTTCTTCGGCATCGATCATGATGGTTACGTCATTTTCAAATCCGGAGCTGCATACTTCATCAAAGCGATTTCGGATGGCATGCCATTTTTGTTTTTCTTCTTCAGTCATCGGAAGATTTTTTCCTACTTTTTCGTAGATATCAATTCGTCCGAAACCGGTAGGTTTAAACACCACAAACGGAATTTCATTTGGGTTGTTTTTTGCAATTTTAATGAGCCGCAGGATTTCCTCTTTTACCTGTTCAAACTCTTCTTCTGATTGTTGTCCTTCAACCGAATAGTCCATAATCGAACTTACACCATATTGGTATAATTCTTTGGCCACTTTCAAACATTGGGCAGTGGTTTCTCCTCCCACAAATTGTTTGTAAATCGTATTCCGGATTATGGGTTTTACCAAAGGCAAATCACTGGCAAAAGGAATCTTAAAAGCAAAAGTCCCTAATTTAGTCAAAACGGGACTGGCAATTAATTTGAAAAGGGTATGTGCTTTCTTTAAATCTTTATCCGATTTGGATTCAAAAGCAGTTTGCGTATCGTCGAATATGGGCATTTAGGTATTTGTTTTATCCGTCAAATAATCAATGTTCAGTTATAGCAATTTAAAATTCTAAATTTATAATTAAAATGGCATATCATCATCGTCCTCATCCCCGAAATCTGAGCTGAATTCGTCCAGCGCGCCAAAGGATTCTTCCGGATTTCCAACCGGTAAATTAATCGAACTTCCGATTTCCATGCTTCCCGGTTCGTCTTTATTCATTGAACTTTGAAATTCAAATCCACTGAAACTAAAATCCTCTTCCAAATCCATGAATTTGGCCTGATCGTTCACGAAACGTAAACGAATGTTCTCCAGTGCCCCATTTCGGTGTTTGGCGATGATGAATTCGGCTTGCCCGGCACATGGCGTTCCATGCTCGTCATCCCAAACGTCGAGTTTGTAATATTCAGGACGATAGATAAAGGAAACGATGTCCGCATCCTGCTCAATGGCTCCTGATTCACGAAGGTCTGATAGCAAAGGCCGTTTGTTTCCGCCACGGGTTTCAACCGAACGCGACAACTGAGAAAGCGCTATGACCGGAATGTTCAATTCTTTGGCGATGGCTTTTAAGTTCCGGGAAATCGTGGAAATTTCTTGTTCGCGGTTTCCGGTCAATTTACCACCACCCAATGTCATCAATTGTAAATAGTCGATGATGATGAGCTTCACATCATGCTGCGAAACCAATCGTCTGGCTTTTGCCCGTAAATCGAAAATAGACAAGGCAGGCGTATCGTCAATAAACAAAGGTGCATCTTCCAGACCTTTTACTTTACTGTACAATTGTTTCCATTCATGATCTTCCAGGCTTGCTTTTCGCAATTTTTCGGATTTAATTCCGGTTTCACTGGAAATCATACGGGTAATCAATTGGACACTTGACATCTCCAGCGAGAAAATCGCCGTCGGGATGCCCATATCCACAGACATATTTCTTGCCATGGAAAGGACAAAGGCCGTTTTCCCCATTCCGGGACGTGCTGCCAGAATCACAAGGTCGGAATCCTGCCAACCCGAAGTAATTTTATCCACTTGTGTAAAGCCGGAAGGAACTCCGCTCATCCCTTCTTTTTCAGACATCGCTTTGATTTTATCGATGGCTTCACGTACTAATGAATTGGAATCTGAAAAACTTCTTTTAATTCCTCCTTCCGTTATTTCAAATAATTTGCTTTCAGAAAAATCGAGTAAATCAAAAACGTCAGTCGTTTCGTCGTATGATTTGTCGATGATATTGGACGAAATCTCAATCAATTGACGCAAAATGTATTTCTCAATGATTACACGCGAATGGTATTCAATGTGCGCTGCAGATGAAACTTTTTGGGTCAATTGTATCAAATAATAATCTCCGCCAACCAAATCCAATTTTCCTTCATTTCGAAGTTCGTTGGAAACAGTCAACAGATCAATCGGTTGTGTTTCGTTGAATAATTTTCGGATGGCTGCATAAATGGTTTGATGTTGAATCCTGTAAAACATTTCAGGCAGAAGCACATCAATCACTTCATCGATCCCTTTTTTATCAATCATCATCGCACCCAGTACAGCTTCTTCTAAATCTATCGCTTGAGGAGGAATCTTCCCCCTCTCTAAGTTAATGATTTTCTGCGACTTAGGTTGGTATGATGTAGTTACGTCCAAATTTTCCATAGGACTTGCTAAGGTATGAATTTGTATTTCATTTGAAACCAATTTTTAGAAAATAAAGTTTTTAACAATGGATTTCTGTTAAAGTTTCAATTATGAAATTAATCGGGCATAGAATTTGAAATATGACAAATGTCATGATGCAACTGGAGAATTAAATGAGAATGCAAATTCGATTTTAAAGTCCTCAAAAATTGGTACCGAAGCTTTTGTTTAACTTAAAATGGATTAAAAATGAAAAAAAATCAACAATTATCCTGGAACGATTATCTTTTTGAAAATCGTCACAAAGCCTACGGAGCATATATGTTAAGAACCGAGGAAGGAATTAACCTTTTAAAATCACTTTTATTGGTGATGTTTATTGTCGGGGTTTTGGTTACCGTGCTATCTTTTACAGCTAAAAATAAGATAGTTTCAGATCCGATTTCAAAGCCAACTATTCATGACTTTTATAATTTTCCGGATGAAGTTCTACCTCCCAAAAAAGAGGAACCGGTTGCTAAAAAAGTCATTCCTGCGGCAACTGTTGATAAAAAGGACAGTGACGTCACACCTGAACCAAAGGAAAAACCGGAGGTGGAAAAACCGATGACCCAACAAAATGACATAGGAAAACTGGTGATGCCGGAAATCCCGGGAAATACCGGAGGTGAAGGAAGCGTCAAATCTACCGGAAATCCGGGTTCTTCCGGGACGGGAGAAGATACCGGAACCAAACAGCCTGAAACACCCAAAACGGACGACAAAATTTATATGCCGCGTTTAGTAACCAAAATGGCTGTTTTTCCCGGATGTGAAAATGCAGGAACTTCCAAAAAAGCTTTACAGGACTGTATGGCAGAAAAATTGTCAAGTGAATTGGGCATTCAATTAAGTGATTTTGGAGAAATTGCAGGCCGCAACAATATCAATCAAGCCCAAACCAAATTAAATTTCATCGTGGATAAATCGGGAAAAATAATCGAGGTCAAAGCCATAAACGGCGGTAATCAAACATTCAATAAAGAAGCACAAGATGCACTCAAACGAATTTCAGAACGTTTGGCCAAAAAGGGAAAATATTTAAAACCTGCAGAATTGGATGACGGCACAAAAGTAAATATGTCGTTTACGATTCCGGTTCAATTCCAGACCCAATAACCATAATTAAAAAGCTCTGCTCAGCAGGGCTTTTTTTTTTACGCAATTGATTTAAAATCAAAATTAACAAACACAAAAGGATGTTTTTCTTTGTTTTTAGAGACGGTGAGTTTTTGGGATTTATTTGAAACAATTTCAGATTCAGTCAGAATCATGTTTTTTAGTTCTTCATCTGATTTGTTCTGAAGGTCTTCGGCATAAAAAATCAAAGAATTTCCCTGAATTGAGTCATAAACCCAAACTTGAAATACACAGTCAATTTCTCCAAATTTCATTTGAGAAGACAACAGGATCTGCGTATCCTCATCAAGTGGAATGTTTTCAAATTTTTGTTTCATAATTTATTGGTTTTGAATTAAATAATCAGTTACAGATTTCCAGTCCGGGAATTTCGGAGTGAAGATATGGATGTGTTCGCCCTCAAATTTATCGGCACCGTTGTGGAGTCTGTCGTCAATCAGAAAATCGCCATTCAATAATTCTTTGTGATGAGTCAGAATCAAACGTTTGTACATGGAAGGAAGGTGTTTTTCTACCCAGATTCTTTTTTGTGACCAAGCAAAGGTATTTTTCCAAGGTGCAGTCGATAAGATATAAACTTCGAAATGATTTTCCAGTTCGGCAACAGATTCAAGCGCGTCTACTATAGGTTCGGCATAAAGAAAAACCGTTTCTGAAAAGTCAATCAGGTCAGTGGCTTCTTTATAAATTCCGGGCGCAATCTGGCTGAATTCTAATTCAGCACGTGTGATCAGATCGACAGTCACGCCGTCTAAATCAATAAATAGTCTTTTCTTTTTATTCATGTCTTTCCTTTAATTACCTAACAAATCTAAGAATTCAAAACGTCAGGATACGTCGTTTAAAAATAATTTTTCAGAAATTTATTTTAATTATCTTTGTCTCAATGCTCAGACAATATATCAATATCATCATGGGGATTCTCTATGCCTTAATCGGAGGATTCACCATGGCAAAAAACTGGTTTTTAATTGATTTAAGCCCACTCGCTGCAAAATCGTTGGGTGTTTTATTTATCGCTTATGGGATTTTCAGAATTTACAGGGCTGTCAAAGCCATTCGCTCGCAGGATTATTAGGTTATTAGGCACCATGCTGATTGTTTTTTTTCTTATCCAATGTAAAAGCGGAAAAGAAACTTCGCATCAGGAAGGTGAAATGACGATTTATGTAGATCCTTCCAATAAAAATTTGATGGAAGCGCTAACCGAAATATATACGATGAAATATCCGAAAGTCAAATTCAATTTGATTTATAAATCGGAAAACCAAATTTTAAAAGATTTACAGGATACCATCGCCAAAGCTGCATTTATCAATCAACCTTTAAGCGATCAGCAAACCAAATACATCGCACAAAAATCGGACATCACGCCGCGTTCTACCCTATTGGCGTATGATGCAGTGATTTTTATTGCTTCGATTGAAAATCCGGTATATTCGATTACGCTGGATCAAATTAGAAACGGGATTTTGGAAGGTAACAACCAAATCATATTTGACAATGGAAATTCCGGGAACTTTAATACCGTTCAAAATGTTTTGAATCTTGAAATCCCAAAGGGAAAATCTATTCAAGCCGAAGAAAATGCACAAAAAGTAATTGAATTCGTACAGAAATCTCCGTCTTCCGTAGGAATCATAGGACTCAACGAAATCAGTGAAAAAGACAATCCCAAGGTAAAAGAAATCCTGAAGAAAGTAAAAATCCTTTCTGTAGTGGATGAAAAAGGAATTACTCAGCAACCAACTGTCCCTAATATTTTAGCGATGAATTATCCATTTTCAAAAGGTGTTTATTTTATAGTGAGTGAAGCGGGATTTGGGATAGGAAGCGGATTTTCTAGATTTGCCGGCTCTAATCAGGGACAACTCATCGTGAAACGCGAAGGTCTTCAACCCAATTTTCTATACGACCGGGAAGTCCAGGTCAATATGGAAAATGTAGAATAATTCGAATTACAATTTACGAGGTACGATTTAAGGAATAATTTTCTTGGATTTCAGACGTTGGATGTATGTCAACAGACTGGAATGAAAGGAGAGAAATATTTCTTTGAATTTTAAACTTTGGGCTTTTAATTAGAAATAGCCCGGATGGAAGTTGGATATCCTTTTTCCGGAGTCGAGACTTTTTGTCCGGTAAAAAAAGTGGAATTGGAACTCCTTTTTTCCGGCAACAAAAAGCGAGAAAACGGAAAAAGATAGCAACGGACAGCCGGAAAAGCTCTTAAAAAAGCAAAGGTTTGTTAAAAACGAACGGAGAAATCGCATTTTTGGAAATTATAATTTTTAGTTGGTTATCTTTGTGGGATGAATTTCACGGTAATATTGCCTGCTTTTATCAGTTTTGAGGAATTGACGGTTATTTTGATTTTGTCGGTGGTGATTTTCGGTCCTAAAAAAATTCCGGAAGTGGCTCGTGGTCTGGGAGAAGGTTTGCGAGCGATGAAAAAAGCGACGGACGATATCAAACAGGAGCTGATGAAACCTGTGGATGACATCAATCCGGTTAAAGATATTCAGGATACGATTCAGAAATCAAAAGATCAGTTGACCGAATCCATTACAGACAGTCTTCCCGATCCAAAAAAAGAAATTGAAACTAATCTGGACGATTTAACCGGTCCTATAAAACGTAAATAGTGGAGGAAATCGTTCAACTAGACAAAGAAATCTTTCTTTATTTAAATACGCTGGGATCCAAAACCTGGGATGGATTTTGGACTTTTATGTCGGAAAGGTCTTATTGGATTCCTTTTTATTTATTGCTTCTTTATTTGTTGTATCGAAATTTCGGTTTGAAAAAAACCGGACTGGTGCTAGGATTGACCTTATTGATGGTTTTATTTA
The DNA here is from genome assembly GCA_040392505.1 of Moheibacter lacus. GTDB lineage: Bacteria > Bacteroidota > Bacteroidia > Flavobacteriales > Weeksellaceae > Moheibacter > Moheibacter lacus_A. The sequence continues at coordinate 47,548 of JBEBVY010000001.1, forward strand.
CCGACCAAATTACCAATATTTTAAAAGACGGATTCGAGCGTCCTCGTCCTTGTTTTACGCCCGAATTTGAAGGCGTCATGAGAGCGGTGGGATGTGAGCGAAGAGGGCTTTACGGATTCACATCGGCTCATGCATCCAATCATTTTGCGATCGCCTTATTCCTTGGATTGATTTTCCGAAATACTTATAAATGGATGCTCGTCTTTCTGTTGGCCTGGGCAGCATTGATTTCCTATAGCCGGATTTATCTGGGGGTTCATTTCCCGCTGGATGTAGTAGTAGGTGGTTTGATAGGATTGATTTTAGGTTTCGGATTCTATAAATTATTCAATTATCTGACAATGCGATATGCAGATTGTTTTGAAGAAAAAACGATTTAGTTTTTATTTTTTTTAAACCGTCTTTTTAAAATTTTCAGCACATCCAGTAATTTAAATCCTCTTGCATGCAAAGCCATGAGGTAATAAAAAAATACATCGGCCGCTTCTTCCAGAAAATTTTCATCACTTCCTTGCTCTGAAGCGATTACCATTTCCACTGATTCCTCTCCCATTTTTTTGGCAATTTGAGAAGTACCGCGCTGATAATATCTTTTGATTTTGTTTTCGGGCGCATCCGGACGTTTCCCGTTTTCTATTTTTTCCTCTAACTTTTTCAAGAAAGGGAAATCTTTTATAGTTTCAGGATTTTTAGGTGTTTCCATCTATATTTTCTGAACCGTAAAAATATCAAAAATTTTGATTGAAAAAATAGTATTTTGAATTGAACTTTTTAAATTTCTTCACGAATTCTTCTATCACTTCGCTTTTTGTGGATCAAAACCCTTTCATTGGAGGAAGTATCCATTTTTTCTTTGGATTCCCAACCAAATATTTTAAACGAATATTCGTGTTTGTCCAACAGATAATCATACGGCCCTTTTGGCGAAATCAACTTCACTAAAACCGGCGCCATTTCAAGTGCTATAAAGACACCCATGATAAATAATGAGGCGATTCCAAGTATCTTATTGGTCTTGGTCAATTCTTCCAAAGCCTGCATCCGCGCAGCAAATCCTGTATAACCTTCCTCCGTCGGTTTGGCGGCATCCAACTCTTTTTGTTTATTCTGACTCAATGCATCAATTTCTTTGTCCAATTCACTGAGTCGCGGCTGCATCTGTGTCATGTAAGCATCCAATTCTTGCTTTTTTGAATTTTTTAATTCTTCTTTTCGTTTGGCATTTGGCCCATAACCTACTTTACCTGTGGTGGTTTCTGTAGCGGTTCCGACGACTTCTTTTTCCAATTCGGAAGAAGCCAAATTGTATTCTTCCCTGAGCGAATTGATTCTTGCATAAATTTCATTTCGTTCGTTTGAGAAACTCCCTGACAATTGCGCATAGCGGATGTTGACCGAATCCTGTAAAGCTGTTTTATTCCGATTGATGATGACATTCAATTGTTTGTCGATTTCCTTTTCAAATATTCTCAATTCCAAAGGTTTTGAAATCACAATCCCCAGCAAAGCTGCGAGGATGATCCGGGGCGTAGCCGCAAAAAACTGCCGGAAAAAATTGCCCGATTTGCGCATGGAAGCCACGATAAAACGATCCAAATTAAAAATCATCAATCCCCATAAGAATCCAAATCCGATGGCCGCCCAATAATTATCAAACACCGAATACAAAGCATATCCGGAAGACAATGAAGCCAAAATGGCCGTAAACAAAATCACACCGCCAATTCCAACGTGTTTGTTAATTTCAGTAGGAGATTTTTCAAGTAATTTGATATTACTCCCGGAACAAATCAGCAAAAATTTTTCAAACCAATTCATAAGAAGGTACTTTGTTTTGCCAATTAGTATAAAATATCGTGCCAAATGTTACAAATCTTTCATTTCGCAAAATAATTTCATCCAAAATAGTGTGAAATCTCCTGCAATTAAACTGAGATAAACCCATAAGAATCAATCCCTTCAGACTTAAAAAATTTACAAAAAATTATGAAAATTATTTATCAAAAAAGACAATTTCAATTTTCAAAATTTGCAAACTTTTTAGAAACACCAAATTCATATTTTACTGATATTCATCATATTAAACAAATAAATTTGTAAACTTTTTGAAAATCAAAATACCCATTGTATATTTATCAACTCATAAAATCTTACACAACTAAATGGAAACATTGACAAAAAATAAGACTTTCTCTTATGAGGAAGTCTACCAATCTTCATTGAACTATTTTGATGGAGACGACCTCGCCGCAAAAGTCTGGGTGAGCAAATATGCCTTAAAGGATTCGGACGGAAATATCTATGAAGAGAATCCGGACGATATGCACAAAAGGATTGCTTCGGAAATCGCCCGAATTGAAGCAAAATATCCCAATCCGATGTCCGAACAGAAGGTTTTTGACCTCATCAAAAAATTCCGCTACATTATTCCGCAAGGAAGTCCTATGACCGGAATCGGAAATCATTTCCAGATTGCTTCGCTTTCCAATTGCTTTGTCATCGGAAACGGTAGCAGCAGCGATTCTTACGGAAGCATCATGAAAGTGGATGAAGAACAAGTACAACTGATGAAAAGACGTGGTGGCGTTGGACATGATTTGTCGCACATCCGCCCCAAAGGTTCTGCCGTTAAAAATTCTGCCCTCACCTCCACCGGTTTGGTTCCGTTTATGGAGCGTTATTCCAATTCCACCCGCGAAGTGGCTCAGGACGGAAGACGCGGTGCTTTGATGCTTTCGGTTTCCATCAATCATCCCGATTCGGAAGATTTTGTAGATGCCAAATTGGAACAAGGAAAAATTACGGGTGCCAATATTTCGGTGCGAATTGATGATGAATTCATGAAAGCCGTCCGAAACGATGAAACTTATGTTCAGAAATTCCCGATTTACAGTGAAAATCCAAAATATAAAAAAGAAATCAAGGCCCGTGATTTGTGGGAAAAAATCATTCACAATGCCTGGAAATCGGCAGAACCCGGCGTGCTTTTCTGGAATACAATTATCAACGAGTCCTTGCCGGACTGCTATGCCGACTTGGGGTATGAAACCATTTCCACAAATCCTTGTGGAGAAATTCCGCTTTGCCCTTATGATTCCTGCCGCCTTTTAGCGGTCAACCTCTTTTCCTATGTGGAAAATCCGTTTACTAAAAAGGCGAAATTCAATTTTGATTTGTTCAAAGAACACGTCGGATATGCGCAGCGAATGATGGATGACATCATCGATTTGGAAATTGAAAAAATCGATACTATACTGGCCAAAATCGATTCAGATCCGGAAACGGAAGAAGTCAAATCCACCGAAAGAAATCTTTGGAAAAAAATTCGCAAAAAAACCATTGAAGGCAGAAGAACCGGTGTTGGAATCACTGCCGAAGGCGATATGCTGGCTGCTCTGAATATTCAGTACGGAAGCAAGGAAGGAAACGAATTCTCGACTTTAGTTCATAAAACTTTGGCGCTCGCCGCCTATGGTTCGTCTGTGGAAATGGCAAAAGAAAGAGGTGCTTTCAATATTTATGATGCCAAAAGAGAAGCTAAAAATCCATTTATCTTACGAATAAAAGAAGCCGATCCAAAGCTTTACAAAGATTTGCAGAAATATGGTCGTAGAAATATTGCTTTGTTGACGATTGCTCCTACCGGAAGCACTTCACTGATGTCACAGACTACTTCGGGAATTGAACCGGTATTTCTTCCGGTCTATAAAAGACGCCGAAAGGTAAATCCAAACGACAAAGATGTACGTGTGGATTTTGTGGACGAAGTAGGTGATTCCTGGGAAGAATATCTGGTCTTCCATCATCGGTTCAAACAATGGATGGAAGTCAATGACATCGACACCTCTAAAAATTATTCGCAAGAAGAAATCAATAAAATCATAGAATTTTCACCTTATTATAAGGCCACTTCCAACGATGTGGACTGGCTGAGCAAAGTGGAAATGCAGGGCGCTATCCAAAAATGGGTGGATCATTCGATTTCGGTGACCATCAATATTCCGAATGAAGCTACCGAAGAATTGGTCAACGAACTTTACATCAAAGCATGGGAAGTGGGTTGTAAAGGCGTGACGGTTTATCGGGACGGTTCCCGTTCGGGTGTTTTGATTTCAAATGATGAGAAAAAAGAAGAAAAAACCGGATTCTTGCCTTCGGCATTTCCAACCAAAAGACCTCAGATTCTGGAGGCCGATGTGGTAAAATTTCAAAACAACAAAGAGAAATGGATTGCTTTTGTCGGACTAATTAACGGCAGACCTTATGAGATTTTCACCGGTTTGGCGGACGACGAAGAAGGCATTTTATTGCCTCGTTGGGTCAATGAAGGTCTTATCATCAAAAACCGTGATGAAAATGGAAATTCTAGATATGATTTCCAATTCACCAATCTTCGTGGTTATAAAACGACGATTGAAGGGCTTTCCCATAAGTTCAATCCGGAATTCTGGAATTATGCCAAATTAATTTCCGGAACCTTGCGACACGGAATGCCGATTGAAAATGTGGTAGAACTCATCAACCGTTTGGAATTGGATTCAGAATCCATCAACAACTGGAAAGCCGGAGTTGCACGTGCTTTGAAACGCTACATTGCCGACGGCACGCAAGCTTCGGGAACTTGTTCCAGCTGTGGCTCAGATCAGGTCATGTATCAGGAAGGTTGTCTGACCTGTAAAAATTGTGGAAGTTCTAAGTGTGGTTAAAATTATCTCTTAAGGAATTCGAAATGGAAAGGTGCTGATTTAGAATCAGCATCTTTTTGATTTAATTCAACTAAAAAAATCCCGGTTTACGATTTATTTCGACTAATTTTTACCTATAAAAAACCTAATTTTCATTACATTTGGGCGACAAAAAAATTCTTTTAAAATGAGTATCATTACACAAATTCATGCCAGACAAATTTTAGACTCAAGAGGAAACCCGACCATAGAAGTTGACGTAGTTACCGAATCCGGAATTTTAGGAAGAGCTGCCGTTCCATCGGGCGCATCAACCGGTGAACACGAAGCCGTAGAACTTCGGGACGGCGGAAAAGACTATTTAGGAAAAGGAGTACTAAATGCCGTGAAAAATGTAAATGAAATCATCGCAAGAGAATTAATCGGATACAGCGTTTTTGAACAGGTTCTGATTGACCGGACGATGATCGAACTGGACGGAACCGAAAACAAATCCAAACTCGGAGCCAACGCCATACTGGGTGTTTCCCTTGCCGTTGCCCATGCCGCTGCCAACGAATTGAACATCCCATTGTATAGATATGTGGGTGGAACCAACGCCAAAGTACTTCCGGTTCCCATGATGAACATCATCAATGGCGGCTCGCATTCCGACGCTCCTATTGCGTTTCAGGAATTCATGATCATGCCGGTGGTGGCAGACTCTTTTTCCCACGCCTTACAAAAAGGAGCGGAAGTCTTTCATACGCTTAAGAAAATCCTACATGACCGGAATTTATCGACAGCCGTAGGCGATGAAGGAGGTTTCGCACCGACTTTTGACGGGACGGAAGACGCATTGGACACCGTTTTACAAGCCATCGAAAAAGCCGGATACAAACCGGGCGAAGAAATCAAAATCGCATTGGATTGCGCTTCTTCGGAATTTTATAAGGATGGAAAATATAATTATACCAAATTTGAAGGCGAAAGTGGCGCCATCAGAAGCCGTGAAGAGCAGGTGGCATATTTAAAAGAATTGACAGAAAAATATCCGATTATTTCCATCGAAGACGGAATGGATGAAAACGATTGGGAAGGTTGGAAAATGTTGACGGAAGCAATAGGCGATAAAGTCCAATTGGTAGGAGATGATTTGTTAGTAACCAATGTAAAAAAATTGAAAACTGCCATTGAAACAAATACTTCCAATTCAATTTTAATTAAAGTAAACCAAATTGGAACCCTAACTGAAACAATCGATGCAGTACAAATGGCTCAAAACGCCGGTTATACGGCGGTTATGTCGCATCGTTCGGGTGAAACAGAAGATACAACGATAGCTGATTTGGCGGTAGCTTTAAATACCGGACAAATCAAAACCGGATCTGCTTCACGTTCAGACCGTATGGCGAAATACAATCAGTTGATCAGAATTGAAGAAATATTGGGCGATACAGCTGTTTATCCGCAATTCTCAGCATTTAAAGTAAAAAATTAATTTATAGAAAATATTGATAAATCTCATTTTGAGAATTGATTGAGTTTATTGTATATTGCTATCCAAACTAATAATTATTATGTCAGATAAAGCAAAATTTATTCATAACGAAACAGAATTGGAATTTGATGTACAACAAGGTACAATGGATGAAAAATATGTCGATTTTTCCAATTTCCGCTCCCAAACGGGAGGAATCATAACTTTGGATCCCGGATACAAAAACACCGGATCCTGTAAAAGTGAAATTACTTTTTTGGATGGGGAAGAGGGAATTTTGATGTACCGTGGTTATCCTATCGAACAATTGGCCGAAAAATCCAATTTCACAGAGATCATGTATCTTTTGTTACAAGGAAATCTTCCCACCTCTTCCGAATTACTCAAATTTGAAAACGATATCAAAGACCATGATATGGTGTCGGAAGACATCACAAAAATTCTGGCAGCCTTTCCAAGTTCTGCCCATCCGATGGGAGTTCTTTCCACTTTGACCAGTTCCCTTACGGCTTTTAACCCGAAAGCGGTCAACGTGAAATCAGAAGCCGATATGTATCGTGCAGCGGTCACTTTATTGGGGAAATTTCCTGTTTTGGCATCCTGGACTTTGCGTAAAATGAAAGGTTGGCCTTTAAATTATTCCGACAATAAATTGGGCTATGTGGAGAATTTTTATCAATTGATGTTCAAACAACCCAATAAAGATCTGGAAATGGATCCGATCGTGATCGATGCGTTGGACAAATTATTGATATTACACGCCGACCATGAGCAAAATTGCTCGACTTCCACAGTTCGTTTGGTGGGATCCGCGCATACAGGATTATTTGCCTCGATTTCTTCAGGTGTATCCGCACTTTGGGGACCTTTACATGGTGGTGCCAACCAAGAAGTGGTGGAAATGTTGGAACGTATCCAGGAAGATGGCGGAAATGTTCAAAAATGGGTGGACAAAGCCAAAGATAAAAATGACGATTTCAGATTGATGGGATTCGGTCACCGCGTTTACAAAAACTTTGATCCGAGAGCACGAATCATTAAAAAAGCAGCAGACCAGATTTTGGATAAACTGGGCATTCAGGATGAAGCTTTGGAAATCGCTAAAAAACTGGAACAAGCGGCTTTGGAGGACGAATATTTCGTAAGCAGAAAATTATATCCAAACGTGGATTTCTATTCGGGAATCATTTACAAAGCTTTGGGGATACCGACTGAAATGTTTACCGTTATGTTTGCGGTAGGCCGTTTACCGGGTTGGATCGCACAATGGATCGAAATGCGTAAAAACAATGAGCCGATCGGTCGTCCAAGACAAATTTATACCGGTCCTGCAAAAAGAGATTACACGGATATTGCCACAAGATAAAACTTTAAGCATAAATTTATAAGAGGTTTTTCTTTTGAGATTAACCTCTTTTTTATTAAAATAAACAAAAATCTAAATTTAATAAGTCATTATTTCCAAAAAGCCATCCTTACCTCTACTTCCATACAACTTAATTGCATCTTCAGATTTTTTCACCTCAATATTTTGAATATTTAAGGTTTCTAAGTATTCCTTTAATGAACTATTTTTTTTATTGTAATAAAGTATTAATTCATGGTTAACACTAATCATAGGAAATCTACCAATTTCTCGTCTTGATTCGTAATAAGCAATAAATTTTTCAATATCATAAACTTTCTGCCCGTTTTCATTTAAGGAATAAAATGGAAATAAATCAATATTTAAATTATTCTCATCTATGAATTCCCAATACTTTTTTGACCAATTTCCTGTATCCCAAATTATTATTTTCTCATTTAATATTTGTTCAATTATGGCATGATTTTGTTCATTTTGAATTAGTTTTCTCATTAAAAAATCCATATCAAATGGATATTTAACTTTTTTCATTTTCATTATTAAATCATTTTCAAATACATTTAAATCAAAATTCTCTTGAATTACAGCTAAAAAGTTTAATAAATCATGACTACTTAATTGTTCAATATTCTTCTGAACGGATACTTTAAAATCATTTTCTGACACCGTTTTTATATAAGATAATATTTCAAACCAAAGTTGTTTATTAATACCTTGATCTAAAGTCAACTCACTCGGATGATTATTTGCAAAACTAAAATCTTGAGGAGAATTAAATCCAAGCAATAATTTATGATAAGTATCTTTTTTATTTAAAAATTTCTCAGCGAAATAATTTCCACTTATTACTTTATTGTATATCCATAAACTTTCTAGAAATTCATCATATTCCTTACAATTTGGATACTGCAAGATTTCAAAATATGTTTTTAAAGTAAAGTCAAACATGTTGTCCCTTTGAGCCTCCCTATATTTAGCCAATAACTCATTGGCTTTTTCTTTCGATTCCAAATGGCAATGTTGAATGATAAAATTTATTTCAACACTATCTTTAAATATCTGTTGTCCGAAGCAAGAAATAGGAAATAATATAAATAAAATAAACTGTTTCATGTTGTTAATTTAATACAAAAATTAATATAACAATTTTAATTTTAACTCGACTTCAATGATTGAATTTGTTGATATCAATTTGCAATGTTTTATAAAACTTCTCTCGTAAACTCATCCATTTATTTTACTTTTGTTATTCAAGCATAATAAATATGACCCTAGAAGAACTCAAGTCATCCCTTGATTTACCCGTCATTGCCTCGCCTATGTTCATCGTTTCGGGAACGAAATTGGTGATAGAATGCTGTAAAAACGGAATTGTCGGAACCTTTCCTGCGCTCAACGGCAGGACTTCAGCAGATTTTGAAAATATGCTTCAAGAGATTCAGTCCGAATTAAAGGAATTCGAAACCATAACCGGAAAAAAACCGGCTCCTTTTGGGGTGAATTTGATTGTCAATAAAACCAATCCCCGTCTCCTGCCCGATTTGGAAATCTGTATCAAACATAAAATTCCGTTGATCATTACATCTTTGGGTGCCGTAAAAGAAATTGTAGATGCGGTTCATGATTACGGCGGATTGATTTTTCATGATGTCGTGAAAAAAAGACATGCCGAAAAAGCAGCAGAAGCCGGAGTGGACGGGATCATCTGTGTATCGGCCGGAGCCGGAGGGCATGCCGGAACGGCGCATCCGTTTGCATTGGTCAATGAAATCAAAGCGTTTTTTACAGGTGCCGTCATCATGGCAGGAAGCATCAATACCGGAAATGAGGTTTTGGCTGCGCAAATTGCAGGTGCCGATTTTGCCTATATGGGAACAAGATTCATTGCGACGCAAGAATGTCTGGCTTCTGAAGAATACAAAAAAATGATCGTCGAATCAGGAATCGATGATGTGCTATATACCGACGGCGTTTCCGGAGTGAATGCCAATTTCTTAAAGAAAAGCATAGAAAAAGCCGGGATCGATATTTCGGAGAAAAAAGAAGAAGATTTTTCAAAATTAAGCGGAGAACACGCTAAAGCCTGGAAAGATATTTGGTCGGCCGGTCATGGTGTGGCAGAAATCAAAGATATTCCCTCTGTTTCGGAATTGGTTGAAAGATTGAAATCCGAATATGACAATGCAATTGAAAAAATAATCGAAATCCATACAATTAAAAAAACAAAACTGTGAAAAACTTCTTAACCCTTACGCTATTTTTTAGCATTGCCTTTATTTGTTTGGCACAAGATTCTCAATCTCTGTTAGTTAAATCTTATAAATGCGCCGAAGAAAAAGATTATGCATGTGCCGAAGAAAATTTATTACAGGTCATCGCAATTGAAAAAGATAAAATAAAGCTATCAAATTATTATTCGAATTTGGGCACATTTCAAAGAAGAATGAATCGTTTGGATGAAGCATTTGAGTCCTATAATAAAGCCATCAAGCTGGACGGTCAAAATGTGGATGCATTAACAAACAGAGCCACATTATTCAGTCAGGTTAACAATGATGAAAAAGCCATAAAAGACTATAATGCTGCTTTAAAAATTGATCCGAATGACGAAACTTCTTTAATCAACCGTTCGGGAATTTATGGAAAAACAGGAAAACAAGCAGAAGCTAAAAAGGATTTGGAAACTATATTAAAAAACGATCCCCAAAACATAGGAGCCAGAGTCAATTTGGCCAATATAAAAAAGAGAGAAAATAAAAATGAAGAAGCATTATCTGACTATAATCTCTTAATTGCCGATTTTCCAACTGAAGCTATTCTTTACAACAACAGAGCAGATACTTATCTCATTATGAAAAAGTTAGATGAAGCAATGATAGATGTAAATAAAGCATTAGAACTGAATCCGGAATATCAAACCGCTCATTTGACAAAAGGAGAAATTCTTTTAGAGATGAAAGAAGATGAAAAAGCCTGTCAATCATTTAATAAAGCCATCAGTTTGGGTCTGGATAAAGCCAAAATCAGCCATTTGATGAAGAATTGTAAATAATTGATAATATAAAAATCAATGAAGACCACTCAAGAATTACTCGAACTAATCGAACTAAATCAAATTTCCGAAACCCAATTTGAAGGAAGAAGCGAGACGGTTGGAAGTCGAACCGTTTTTGGCGGTCAGGTTTTGGCACAAGCACTAAATGCAGCTTACCGGACAGTTCCTGAAAACCGTTTTTGCAATTCACTTCACGCCTATTTCATTTTGCCGGGAAACTTGGAAATACCTATTAACTTTAAAGTTCAACTGGTGCGTGACGGCGGAAGTTTCACCACACGTTATGTCTCTGCAGAGCAAGAAGGAAAAGCGATTTTTGTATTGGCAGCTTCGTTTCAGAAACAGGAAGAAGGTTATGAATTTCAGTCAGAAATGCCTGAAGTTCCTCAGCCGGATACTTTGTTGAGTTGGGAAGAAATTTATGAGCAAACCAAAGATGTAATGCCTGAAAACTTTACGCGTTTTCTGGGTTTACCTCGTCCTGTCATTTTTAAACAAACGGTCATCAATAATCCTTTGGATCCGGTAGATTTACCGCCTGTTCAAAATGTTTGGTTTAAATTCAAAGAAATAAAAGAAAATTTATCGTTAGCCCATTTTCAGGAAATTTTGGCTTATGTTTCCGATTATAATATTTTAATTTCTGCCTTACAGCCACATGCATCCAAAGCGCATTTTGGCAATACCCAATTGGCGAGTTTGGATCACGCCATGTGGTTTCACCGTGTTCCCGATGATTTTTCCGGATGGTTTTTATACCATATCGAAGTTCCGAGCACTTCCAACGCTAGAGGTCTGACCACGGGTAAAATCTTCAGTCAGGACGGAAAACTAATCGCCAGCGTCAGCCAAGAAGGCCTGATGCGGAAATTGGTAAAATAGAATTAAAAGAAAATTCCCCAAAGTTTAGTATTTTTAACTTCTCTATGTACCGTGACTTATTTAACATACTTATTTTGGTCGGGGCTATACAAGGATTAATTTTTTCTGGTGTAGCATTGACATTGAAAAAATTCAAAAGCAAAAGCAGTTTTTTTCTGGCTTTGCTCATTCTTGCTTTTTCACTCAATAACATTCAGTATTTTCTATGGGAAACGGGTTTGGTGGATAAGGAATTCTTTTTTGGTTATCTCTATTTTCCTTATGCTTCCATTTCAATGGTTTTTTATTTTTTTTATGTCAAATTATTTTTATTCCCCAAAAACCCAATCAAACGGTGGCATAAATTTCTTTTTCTTCCCTGGTTTTTATTCTTTTTGGCAACCGTTTTTTATAAAGCGCAATATATAAGCGGAAATCTTTCCGAGCCGACCGGTCGATTTTTCGGTACCTTAATTTATGTTCATGAAATATTTAGCGTAGTCTACTCCATCGTCCTTTTAAGATTTACATATCGATTGATAATCCGATTTGAAAAAAGCCAACAAACCGGAGAAACGCAAATTCCCAGAATGGGTGTGAATTGGTTAAAAATCGTTTCCCGCATTTCGTTTATTTTATGTCTTATTTGGATGATTTCGATTTTTGATGAACTGAAAAATGGCAGTGAGAATGTTACGTTTTATTATATTTTATGGTTGTGCATGTCCATCACCATTTACATTTTGGGTCATATAGGTTTATACCGATTTGGAGTTTTACAGGAACAAAAAAACATACAAAAATTTTCCCAATACCCTAAACCTATTATCGCTGTACAGCATGAATTAGGTCGAAATGAACATATCGAATCTTTTGAAAAATTCATAAAATCGGAGAAAAATTATTTGGATGCCAATTTGTCTTTGGATTCAGTGGCGGAAAATTTGCAAATCAACAAAAGTTATCTTTCACGCATCATCAACATGGAGCTTGAAAAAGGCTTTTCTGATTATGTAAACGAATTGAGGGTGGAAGAAGCCAAACGATATATGTCCAATCCTGAATTTAAAAATTACACGCTGATTTCCATTGGGTTAGAAGCCGGATTCAATTCCAAATCGGCTTTTAATTCCGCTTTTAAAAAATTTACAGGAATGACTCCTTCTCAATTCCGAAATTCGATTTCCTAAAACTCAATATTATTTATTTTAAATAAATTTGATTCTCAATCGAACTAATAAAATGCTCATCGACCTATTTCAATATGCCATGATAGCCGGTGCGATTCAGGGCTTTATTTTTTCCGGATTTGCTTTATTTTCAAAGAAATATAAAAGTAAAAGCAATTTCTTTTTGGGTTTATTGATTCTGACTTTTTCCTATAATATCCTTCAAAACTACCTCATGGTTGCAGGGATTTTAAACTATCAAAATTATTTTGAAACCTTTTATATTCCACTATCTTCAGTATTTCTGGCACTTTTTTATCTGTATGTGTTTACTTACCTGAATCCCAATCTTAAAATCAAAAAATCACATTTATTGCTTTTTCTTCCTTTTTTGATTGCTGTACTTGAATCTACTTTGGAAAAAATAGGATTTGCATTGGGTATATTTGAGAAAGCTGATGTTGATTATTTTAATCTTTTCCGGGTTATCTATGAAATTTTTAATGTAATCTATTCTATTACGCTTATTCTTTTGAGTTTTCGTTTGATTGAAAATTATGAAAAAAAATATAAAGCCAATTCTCCTAAATCACCCAGGATGGATGTAAAATGGTTAAAAACCATTACCATCATCCTGTTTTGTTTGTGTCTTTACTGGCCAATTCCTTTGTATTTTGAAATCCAATCCAAGCCTGAAATTTCGGAAATATATTTTTATGCGCTTTGGTTAGGCTTGGCATTGACTATTTATGCTCTCGGCCATATCGGTTTGTATCAATACGGAATTGTACAGGAACAAAAAAACATCAGGAGTTATTCCACCAGCCGACAGCCCGCTGTCTTTGTCGAATCGGGAAATTCAAGAAATGAAAATATAGAAGCTTTTGAGAGTTATGTTAAAACAGAAAAAAATTACCAAAATCCATACTTATCTTTGGAATTGGTAGCCAATGAATTGGGAATCAATAAAAGTTATCTTTCTCGCATCATCAACAATGAATTACAAATTAGCTTTACGGATTATGTAAACGAATTGCGTGTGGAAGAAGCCAAAATCTATTTGAACCATCCGGAATTTAAAAATTATACTTTAGTTGCCATAAGAATGGAAGCGGGATTTAATTCCAAATCGACCTTTAATTCCACTTTCAAAAAATTTACCGGAATGACGCCATCAAGGTTTAGAAATGCAGCTCTAAACTAACAAAAAAACGAGCCAAATCAATTGGCTCGCTTCAGGTAGGCTAGTACATTTTATTGAAATAAAGAGGGTATTTTATTTTTTGATGAATTTTTTATGTTCTACCGTATTTCCGGATTCAATTCGAAGCAAATAAGCTCCTGCAGGTAAATGACTTACATTTATTTGAACCTTTTTGGAATTAAAAGTTTGTTTGCTGTAAACTCTTCCATCAAATCCTAAGATAGCTGCTGATTCAATTGGTTGATCAAATCCAACATTCAGTATATTTTGGGTAGGATTTGGATAAAGCGTTAAAGGAGAAGCCTCATTTTCTTCCAGTCCCATATTGGTATTGATACCAAAAACCGTTTCATAGGTATTTCCACCAAATGTAGCTGTGATCGTATATATACCATCTATCCAGGTATTGTCCGTTATAAATTGCCAATAGGCATAAGAAGTAGAATAAAAGTCTCCCCAATCACACTCCCAATCCCAACTGTACATGATATCTCCATTTGGTTTTTCAATTTCTATATGCGTAATATCTCCATGATTTATATCTCTGTAATATAATTTAAAAAAGAGCGGATCTCCCGGGATAAAATTGATTTTCTCATACGTATTTTCGATTACGGGACATTCGACATCTTGTGTAACTTCAGAATGAGTAGAAATCGTATTGATTCTTGGAACTGAATAAGGTTCCTGAACCTGCCACCAACTAATGTCATTCATGGAATTACAATCGCCTGCATAAGGATCGATCACATTATTGTCGGCATCGCGCACTTCAAAATGTAAATGAGGAATGGTACTGCTGCCGGAACTTCCGGCTACGCCTAAATATTCACCGGCAGAAACCATATCTCCTATTTCTTTTTCATTCAGCGTGTTTTTCTTAAAGTGCATATAAATCGTTTGGCTTCCATCTGCATGTTCCAGCACAAATCCATTCCAATTTTGATTGCCATTGTTCAAACAATTTAAATCAAAAAAACCATCTCTTTTGTTGACGATAATTCCATCTGCCGCAGCCACCACTTCCATTACATTTTCATCCATCCTTCTCCATGGATAAGGCCAAAGAATATAATCCGTTCCTTGGTGGTTTCCCGTTCCCCAATCATAGGTTCTGTCTCCACAATTATAATCCAAAAGATGATTGTTTGGTGTAAGGTTTTGATCTACCTGATTTTGTAAGGTGTGATATCCATATTCCTGAAAACCATCCTTTGGCCGATAAGGATCTATGAACAAGACGCTTCCTCCCAGCTCTGAAAATGCATTTGGATTTTCTTGTAAAATCAGGGATTTGTTATGCGCTATTTCCATGTCGAGTACAAATTTGGCATGATCTGATAGACATTCCATTTTTTCGAACTCAACGGCTACAAATTTGGAATCATTGATTTTTATACCCGAGGACATGATATTTTCTTTGTTTATAATATCATAAACATGCTCATGAATTTGAGCAGAAAGAGTAAAGGAAGTAATACATAAAATAAGTACAATTTTTTTCATAAGTTTTAGATTTGGAATTTGAGTAAAACTAATAGAATCCTCATTTTTTGAAGTATCAAATTTTGACATTGTAAAAAATCAATACTTTTTTTGATGATCAGAATTAAAAAAAATCATCAAAAAAAACGATAAACAAAGGGTCTATCGTTTTTTATCCAAAATCTAATTTGAATTTTAATTAATCCGAATATTTATCTTATTCAATCTTCATTGATTTTTTTAAATAATACGCTTCCAGTATCTCGGCCATCGGGTAGTCAAACCAGTCGGTTTGTTTTTTGATTTTTAAAGATTTGTCCAATTCCAAACAAATCACAAATCGGGTTCCCTCTACTTGTTTATCATTGTATGAATAAGGCATGGTTGTGCCTGTTGCGATAATGGTGGAGTCGTTGCTCAGGATTTCGTCAATCTGAATGGTTTCGGCTGAACTGTATTTAAATCCGGAATCACTCCAACCATAAAACTGTTCAAATAAAAATTTCGGATCGTCTGTTTCTGATTCAAATCCTATGTTTTCATAGTCAATTTTATCGGCATAAAAAGAGAGTATTTTATCTACTTCTTTGCGTTTGGAATAGGTTTCAAAAAACCGTTCGCCTATTTGCTGGGTTTTGTTTTCTTTGGAACAAGAAATTAAAAACAGGACGGAAAGGATTAACAAACAATTTTTCATTTAGTCAGGGATTCGTTTTAAATATTGTTCCGGTTCTATATACGTCAAACTGTCTTTTCCGGTCATGGCTACCCAAGTATCATTGTCAGACCAACCATAATATTTCACGGAAACATTCCCGCTTTTCGGCCCCAACTCTATGATGGTTCCATCATCTACTTTTGACCAATTTCCAAATGCTCTTTTTCCGTTTTCTGTACTTTCAAATGTATCTCCGTTTAACTTTAATTCTATTTCCTTTCCATTTATTTTTCCTTTAAAAGTCCCTTCATAACTGATTTCTTCTGAATTAATCAGCGAAGTTTCTTCCATGGATCCGATGGTTTCTTTACTCAATTCGCCTTCGGCAAGTTTCTCTTTTTCTCCACATGAAATCACCAAAATTCCGGCAATCAGGGGAATTAACATTCTATTCATAAAATTGGGTTTAATTTTCAACGAATATTTGTATCGGTTTAGTATATTATTTTTTTACAAAGTTTTCGATATCTGATTTGGAAATGGGATTTCCGCCTAAAATGAGCAATCGTTCTACCACATTTCGCAGTTCGCGTATATTACCCGTCCAGTCATATTTTTCCAAAATTTTGATGGCATCTGCCGAGAAAGATTTTTGGGGCATTCCCGTTGCTTCAGAAATCTGAACTGCAAAATGATTCACCAGATTTTCGATATCCTCTTTGCGGTTATTCAGACCCGGAACTTCTATCACGATCACAGCCAGCCTATGATACAAATCTTCTCTGAATTTTCCCTCTGAAATTTCTTTCCGCAAATCTTTATTGGTCGCAGCTATTACCCTTACATCCACTTTTATTTCCCGGTCTGCTCCTACTCTGGAAATTTTTCCTTCCTGTAATGCTCTGAGCACTTTGGCTTGCGCCGGAAGACTCATATCTCCTATTTCATCCAGAAAGATGGTTCCGCCATTGGCCAACTCAAATTTTCCTTCTTTGTCCTTATGCGCTCCGGTAAACGAACCTTTTACATGTCCAAACAATTCACTTTCAATTAATTCAGAAGGGATAGCCGCACAATTCACTTCTATTAACGGCATTTTATTTCGGGAACTTTTTTCATGGATGTGATGCGCCACCAATTCTTTTCCGGAACCATTGGGTCCCGTAATCAAAACCCTTGCTTCCGTGTCTGCCACTTTATCGATAATTTCTCTGATAGTGTTCAAAGCGGAAGAATTCCCTACCATTTCATATTGTTTGGCCACTTTACGCTTCAGGGCTTTATTTTCCGTAGTCAGTTCTTTGTTTTTTGTAAGCAGGACCTTTTTGTCCAAAGCATTTCTGACCGAACTGAGAAAACGATTCAGGTCGGGTGGTTTGGAAATGTAATCAAATGCGCCTTTTTTAATACAATCCACCGCCGTATCGATGTCGCCGTGACCCGAAATCATCAAAAAAGACAAATCGGGATTGAATTCCAGCGCTTCAACCAAAACCTGAACGCCGTCTTTTTTTGGCATTTTGATATCGCTTATAATCAAGTCATATTCCGTTTTCTTTATACTGTCCAAACCTTCCACGCCATCCTCAGCCACATCCACTTCATAGGATTTGTCCTCGTCGAGCAATATATTTTTAATAACATTTCGGATGGCTGCTTCGTCCTCAATTATCAATATTTTGGGCATATAAATTTCTTTTTTGGATTCCCAAATATAACAGCATTAAATGAATTGATGAAATGGAGAAATTATTTCTTGAAAATAAAATAAACGGCCAAGACCAAAAAGATAAATCCAATCAGATGATTACTTCGGAAAGATTCATTTTTAAAGACCAGAATGGTAAAAAAGGAAAAAACGATCAGCGTAATCACTTCTTGGATGACTTTTAGCTGCCAGATGGTGAATGGTCCGCCATTTCCTACAAATCCGATTTTATTGGCCGGCACCATGGCCATGTATTCAAAAAGGGCAATCATCCAGCTGAACAGAATGATTTTGAAAAGCCCCATGTCAGCAAACCATTTGTATTCCTTAAATTTCAGATGACCATACCAGGCAAAAGTCATAAAGACGTTGGATACAATCAGCAATCCGATGGTGTAAAACACTTTCATTTAAAACGAAATTGGATAAGCAAATATATTTCGGATTTTGATTGGATTTAAAAAAAATTGAACCAAAAAAAAGCCAGAAAACTCTGGCTGAAATATTTTTTAAATCAGGTTTTAATAATGCATCGAACTGATTTCGTACAAATCTGAAAAATCCGGATCTGTCCAACCGTATTGTGCAATTTCATTTTCACCAAACGCATACAGAATCCCATCATAAATAATCAAATCTTTATATGTTTTGGGTAAAGAATGCACCAATTCCGGTTGTGCAGGATTGACAACGGAAAAGATTTTCAGTTCGTCATCACAAACCAACAAATAATCATCGTGTAAAGCCAAACCTCTCGGAAAAGTCAGATTTCTTTCATGAATCAAAACCGGATTTTCCAGATTCTGGATGTCATAAACCTGCAAAACATTTAAATCATTTCCACAATTGGTGGAAGAGTGCAAGGTCACAAAGGCATGTGATAAATTGGAAACTACCGGGTCGCAAGCATTAAAATGTTGTGCTTCCGATACATAAGCCGGATTTTCAGGATTATCAATGTTATAGATATACATACCATTTTGGGAACCGATGAATAAATAATTCCGAACTGAATAAAGGGTTTCGATGCTAAATCCAATTGGAACTGTATTCACTTTTACCGGATTTTGGGGATTCAAAAGCGAAAAAACATTGAGGTTATTTTGATCCACCACATACAGATAATCATCTTTTAAAATAAATGTGGCCAATGAACCGCCCACGCTTTCCGAACTACCGTTCAAACCCGTATCAGTCCCGTCTTCATTACAAGATAAAAGCCCAAAAACCAAGTATACAAATACTAAAAATGTAATTTTCTTCATGATGTTTTTTTATTTAATCGATTAACCTCCAACCTACAACTACTTCATTTTCAGTCACTTCACCATAATAACCATCAGGAGAAAGAATCGGAGGAAAAGCGTTTTTGATCCTTTTATAAATGGTGATGGAATTGCTCTGCGGATTAAAATTGAAGGCCACCAAATCAGTCGCTTGATTCACATAAATGACATTTTCTTTTACAGCCAAATCGGTTGCTCCCGGAATTTTCAAAAATTTAAAATTGACCGGATTTTCAGGATGGGAGTTATTGTAAATATGAAATCCCAAATGATGATCCCCCAGGAGAATCCATTGATCCTTCAAATAAATTTTCCCGGCATTTTGCATCGCAGTTGAATTTTGAATTTGCAATGAATTTTCAAAATCCGTCCGGTTCATGATAATCGGTTCATACATCAAAGAAATACCAGGTTCTATTTGGTTTTCCACGTCGTCATCAGAAGTAAAAATGCAGGAATTTAAAGTCAAAAAGCTTATTAAAATAAATAAAATTCTAATTTTCATATAGGTATAAATTTTACACTCCAAAGATGGAGGATATCAAAAAGGTTGCGTAGAACTGTGAGAAATTGACAAAATAGATACAAAAAAAGCCACTAAAAGTGGCTCTTTTTGTGATCGCGATAGGATTCGAACCTATGACCGTCTGCTTAGAAGGCAGATGCTCTATCCAGCTGAGCTACGCGACCCTTGTTGCGTTGCGAAGCTGCCTGTCCGTCCGTAGTAAAACGGAGGCGGAAGCTACGCTACCTGGATTTCATTAAAATTAAAATCTCAAAATTCGTTTCACTATATAGTTACTTGAAATTTTGAGATTTAAAAAATCGGTGTGGTCTCGTCATAAGACCAGACGACCTCCAATATGTCGGGGTGGCAGGATTCGAACCTGCGACCTCCTGGTCCCAAACCAGGCGCGATGACCGGACTACGCTACACCCCGAGTATTTCAAGTTGCGGAGAGACAGGGACTCGAACCCTGGCGACACTTTCGCGTCGACAGATTAGCAATCTGCTCCATTACCACTCTGGCACCTCTCCTCCTGTCTTCCATCTTTTGCCAATTAATTAACAAAAGCGGACGCAAAATTAAATCTATACTTTGGTTTATGCAAGTACTTTCTTAACTTTTTTCCTTTTTTACTTCAATTTCTTTTTAACTATTTTTGTATCAGCAAACTATTAATTTCAAATTGTGAAAAATCTAACCATTATCCCCTTTCTTTCGATCCTTTTTTTGGCTTCTTGTGCCTCTCAACCACCTAACATAGTTAAAGAAGTAGTCAGAGATACCGTGATTATCAATAAAATTACTGAAAAATACGAATCGGCCCGTATAGCTAAATTGGATAATTATAAAATATCAACTACTTATTATCCTGCTAAAGGTCAGGACGAACGCATTCGTTTTTTAATTTTGCACTATACGGCACTTGACAACGAGAAATCTTTAAATGTGCTGACTCAACAAGAAGTCAGCTCTCATTATTTGGTTCCAAATGACTATTCAGATTCCATTTATGTGCTCGTTGATGAGACCAAGCGATCTTGGCATGCCGGAGCCAGTTATTGGAAAAATGTAAACAATATCAATTTTTCTTCCATCGGTATAGAAATTGTCAATTTCGGATATTCCACTGCCGAACCTGTCGCAGGTGACCCCGATATGGCTTCGGCGCAAAGAAGCTTTTACGATTTCCCTAAAAATCAGATCAAAAAAGTAGCTGAACTGGCCAAAGATATCATAGACCGATATAAAATCGACCCGGTAAACGTACTGGCACATTCAGATGTTGCTCCTCAGCGAAAACACGATCCGGGGCCTAAATTTCCATGGAAAGAATTGTACTCCCAATATCAAATCGGTGCCTGGTATGAAGATTCCCAAAAAAATATCTATCTGGGACAATTCCCTTATTTGGAAAAAGATTCTGCTTCCTTTATACTTTCAGTCCAACAGGATTTTGAAAAATACGGATACGAAATCCAGAAAACAGGAATCTGGGATACCCAAACCCAAAAAGTCATCACCGCTTTCCAATATCATTTCCGTCCGGAACGATATGACGGAATACTGGATGCCGAAACCTGGGCGATTTTAAAAGCTTTGATTTTGAAATACAGAAACTAAAACCAGGATGAAAAATCTGATTTTTCTTATGGCAGTTTTAATGGGCGTACATGTATCGGCTCAAAAATTGGCTAAATTCTCAAAAGAAGAAAAAGAATTGATTCAAACAAATTCAACCGAAATGATGCGGGTTTACAATCGGACAAATGTTTCGGATTCCATCGTGTTAAAATCCATTTCGAAACCTATTAAACCGACCGATAAACTGACGAAATTATTGTCGGAAAGAATGTTGCTTTCCGTCCAACATGAAGGCGGCGTAGGTATTGCCGCGCCACAAGTCGGAATCAACCGTAGAATGGTTTGGGTGCAGCGTTTTGATAAAGCCGACAAACCTTTTGAATTGTTTATCAACCCGGAAATCCTTTGGGCTTCCGAACTGATGCAAAAAGGACCAGAAGGCGATTTGTCTTTTGAAGAAAGAGGCTTAGTGATGCGGAATTATGTTATCCAGGTTCAATACCAAAACCTGGAAGGCAGAACCATAACGGAAATGCTGGAAGGATTTACCGCTGTCATATTCCAACATGAACGCGACCATCTGGATGGAATTTTACTCACCGACCGGATAGAGGATCAAAAATCTTTCAATTTTGATGCAGCTTCTGAAAAATCCAATCTGTTTTTCATCAAAAAATAACTTCTTAAACCCATAGAAATCTATTAGTTTTGCAGCAAACAAAACAAATTGACTTGAAAAAAATACTTATTTTCCTGATTTTGATTTTAGGTGCTGTATCTTATGGACAAATCATCAAATACGATACTGTAAACAGAGAAACCCAATACGCAGCTCTCCCCTATTACAGTTACGGAAAAGGATTAGGATTGACTTCTCCGGACAGTATTTTTCAATTGAATATCCGTTTCCGAATGCAAAATCGGGCGACTTTTAATCATTTTGAAGACGGTGAAGAATCGATAGATGCGCAAGTTCGTCGTTTGCGTCTGCGTTTTGACGGTTATGTAGGAAATCCTCAGTTTATGTATTCCATCCAATTGTCATTTGCACCGGAAGATGTAGGCGAACTGGAAGACGGAAAAAACATCAACATCATCCGAGATGCGGTTGTGGTTTATAAACCAAATGAACATTGGGATTTCAGTTTTGGTCAAACCAAATTGCCCGGAAACCGTCAACGGTTGAATTCTTCCGGAGCTTTACAATTAACGGATAGATCCATCAACAACGCCCGTTTTAACATCGACCGGGACTTTGGATTGCAGATTCACAACACCAATGAATTTGAAGATAAATTTTCTTATAATTTCCGAACTGCTATCAGCATGGGAGAAGGAAGAAACTGGACGGATAACAATGATACCGGGCTGGCGTTGACAGGAAAAGCTGAAGTTTATCCGTTTGGAGCGTTTAAAAAAACAGGTGCTTATTTTGAAGGAGATCAGATGCGGGAAGAAAAACCCAAATTGATGCTTTCGGGTGCTTATAGCCAAAATAACCAATCCAAACGCGAAAGAGGACAAACCGGAAGAGAACTTTTTGATTCCAGAACGATTCGCTCCGCTTTTGCAGATTTGATATTTAAGTATGACGGTTGGGCTTTTATGTCGGCCTTTATGAGCAGAATGGCCCATGATCCGGTTACGATTAATCCTGAAGATGTAAACGATGCACGGTATGTATTTGTCGGAAAAGGTATCGACTTTCAGGGAAGTTATCTTTTCAGAAATAATTACGAAATCATCGGCCGTTATTCCAATCAATGGGTGGATGATGAAATCCGTTTGTTTGAACCCAATACGCAACAATTCAGTCTGGGACTTACCAAATACATTTGGGAACATGCTTTCAAATTACAAGCGGAAGCTACTTATGAAACCCGTGATTATTTGTTGGAGGAAGATACCAACAATTGGTATCTGCGTTTCCAGGTTGAAATAGGAATTTAAGAGTGCGACTCCTCGGAGTCGTTCTGCTTCCAACCATATTATTTTATACGAATTTTTCATTCCAGAGGAATGAAGTAGAAATCCAATGCTAAAAATTGCGTGAAGTATGAAGGCATTTGTTTGAGCTCTTCCCGCCTCTGCCCTTTCAATGGGCAGAGGCGGAAAGCGAGTGCCGCCAGCCTGACCGTTGCGTCTGGATTTCTGATTTCAAATGGCATTTGAATCGCAACGGGCACGCCCAAAAGAAAATTTCACCAGTTAAATCTGTCAATCTGTCACAACTTTCTGACAAATTTATTGAAAAAATCCGTTGGCATAGTCATTGCCAAATTAAGGGAAATCAAACTTTAATTAGAAAATAAAAAAATAGAAATGAGTAAAATAATTGGAATTGACTTAGGAACAACAAACTCCTGTGTAGCGGTGATGGAGGGTAGCGACCCGACCGTTATTCCAAACGCAGAGGGTAAAAGAACTACGCCTTCAATCGTGGCTTTTGTAGAAGGTGGCGAGCGAAAAGTGGGTGATGCGGCCAAAAGACAAGCCGTAACGAATCCGGAAAAAACGATTTATTCGATCAAACGTTTTATGGGAACCAAATTCTCTGAAGACGCACAAGAAATCGAGAATGTACCCTATAAAGTAGTAAAAGGTGATAACGATACGCCGAGAGTAGAAATCGATGGAAGAACTTATACTTCACAAGAAATTTCGGCGATGATTCTTCAAAAAATGAAGAAAACGGCTGAAGATTATTTGGGTCAGGAAGTAACCCGTGCGGTGATTACGGTTCCGGCTTATTTTAATGACGCACAACGTCAGGCCACAAAAGAAGCAGGTGAAATCGCCGGATTGAAAGTAGAACGTATCATCAATGAACCGACTGCAGCCGCTTTGGCGTACGGTCTGGACAAAGGAACGGGCGATAAAAAGATTGCGGTTTATGACTTAGGAGGTGGTACTTTTGATATTTCCATTTTGGAATTGGGTGACGGTGTATTTGAAGTTTTGTCCACAAATGGTGATACGCATTTAGGAGGTGATGATTTTGATAATGTCATTATCAATTGGTTGTCTAGCGAATTCAATAGTGAAGAAGGCGTGGATTTGAAAAAAGATCCGATGGCTTTGCAACGTTTGAAAGAAGCATCTGAAAAAGCCAAAATCGAATTGTCTTCTTCTTCACAAACCGAAATCAATTTGCCTTATATCACGGCAACAGCTTCAGGACCAAAACACTTGGTTAAAACTTTGACAAGAGCTAAATTCGAGCAATTGAGTGATGATTTGATCCGCCGTTCTATGGAACCTTGTAAAAAAGCTTTGACTGATGCGGGATTGAGTGCATCTGATATAGACGAAGTAATTTTGGTAGGTGGTTCGACCCGTATTCCGAAAATTCAGGAAGAAGTAGAAAAATTCTTTGGAAAAGCGCCTTCAAAAGGAGTAAATCCGGATGAGGTCGTGGCCATCGGTGCCGCTATCCAAGGTGGTGTTTTGACCGGAGATGTGAAAGACGTATTGTTACTGGATGTGACTCCGCTTTCATTGGGTATTGAAACTTTGGGTGGTGTATTTACCAAATTGATCGAAGCCAATACGACGATTCCAACTAAAAAATCGGAAACTTTCTCAACGGCTGCTGACAATCAACCGGCCGTAACGCTGAGAGTCGGACAAGGAGAACGATCCATGTTCAATGACAACAAAGAAATCGGACGTTTTGATTTGACTGATATTCCACCGGCACCACGTGGTGTTCCGCAAATCGAAGTGACTTTTGATATCGATGCCAACGGTATCCTTCATGTTTCGGCAAAAGACAAAGGAACCGGAAAAGAACAATCGATCAAAATCGAAGCTTCTTCTGGATTGAGCGATGCGGACATCGAAAGAATGAAGAAAGAAGCACAGGAAAATGCTGCGAAAGATGCCGAAGCCAAAGAAAAAATCGAAAAAGTAAATGCTGCCGATGCTTTGATTTTCCAAACTGAAAAACAATTGAAAGAGTATGGAGATAAAATCCCTGCCGATAAAAAGTCTGCAATTGAATCTGCTCTGGAA
The DNA here is from genome assembly GCA_040392505.1 of Moheibacter lacus. Classification (GTDB taxonomy): domain Bacteria; phylum Bacteroidota; class Bacteroidia; order Flavobacteriales; family Weeksellaceae; genus Moheibacter; species Moheibacter lacus_A. Next base: position 72,609 of record JBEBVY010000001.1, read on the forward strand.
AATCTGAAAACAGCTCATGCGACACAAGAAGTAGCACAAATAGATCCTGCAGTTGAAAAACTAAATGAGGTTTGGGCAGCTGCTTCGCAAGAAATATATGCCGCGATGAATGAGCAACAAGGAGCCAATCCGGATGCTAGCGCCGAACCTTCTAACGAAACCACCGATCAAGGCGACCAAGTGGAAGATGTAGATTTTGAAGAAGTGAAATAATAATAAGTTTTTTCATAGTGTAACCTTGGCGGAAACGTCAAGGTTTTTTTTTGGTCTGAATGAAGGTGACTTCAATTTAGAAAAGAATTCATTTAATCAGAGTCTCCACTTGCCGGAAAATCTGATGAAGTATTGGTATGCAATGGATAAAATCCTTAGAAATCAAGCATTTTTATTTTGCTTATATTTGAAATGCCTTATATCCTCTTGCTTACATGATTTATGAAATATTCAGCCCCAGCCCGGTTTTATCAGATGTTGTAGAGCATTATTGGTATTCCAAAATTGATTTGAAAGAGTCGATTCAACAACATTACCCCACTCCACTTTTGCAAGGTTTGGTTTTCAATTTTAAAAATCAGGTTGAATCCCATACTTATAACAATAAGACTTTGACATTGTCCAAATCGGCCTACATTTTCGGACAGCCGGTTAGTCCTCGTGTCGTTACAACTGATAAGAAAGGTATAGATATACTGGGTGTCAAGTTCAAACCTTTGGGAATTCCTAAAATTACGGGGATTCATATGGAATATTTTACCGATTCCATCATTCCTGTAGAAGATATTTGGGGAAAAGAGCTGGATTTACTCTGTGATGAAATGCAATCCACCAATTCTCTTGAAAATTCATTTGCAGTACTTGAAAATTTTCTAATCCATAAATACCTGCATACATCCTTGCATTATAGAAGTGAAAATACGCAACACGCTTTGGCATTAATCAATAAATCGAACGGAAATATTCGTATCAAAACCCTTCAGGAGCAAACTGGCACTTCGCGCAAAACCTTGGAAAGAGCATTTCTAAATTATGTGGGAATCCATCCCAAACTTTATACACGCATCGTACGATTTAACGCGGTCAAAGATGCCATAGACAAAGCTTCTTTTACCAAGAAGATTTCAGCCGCTTCTCTGGATTATGGTTTCTATGATGTATCCCATTTTATTTCTGAATTCAAACACTTCGCCGGATGCACCCCGCAAGATTATCTGAAAAATTCTCCAATTAATCTGGTTTATAAAGACTTATAGGCTCATTTTGTCCCTTTTTTCCTAATTTCTCGCATTCATATAATTTAACTTTGTCAACTAGGGAAATATAACGCCAATTCAAATTTCCGACTGAATACCAGACAGAATTTTGAATAAACTGATGACATGGTAAAACTTTTATCCTTTCTACTGATTCTTATTTTTCTGCCACTCAAAATTTATGCACAATCGCAAGAAAGTTTGGATAGTCTTTTATTATTGGAAAAAAGTTTGCCGGAAGGAGCCGAAAAGATAAAAATACTCGTTTTTATAGGTTTCAATTATTCAAGAATATCCAAAGAAAAAGCAAAAAGATATTACAAAAAGGCCATTTCTTTGGGTGAAAAGATAGATGAAAATGTATATACTTCATCTTCTTATAGTCAAATCGCCAATTTTTATAACAATTTAGGAGAAATTGACAGTGCCGATTATTTTCTGGAAAAGGCCAGAATAAAAGCAGAAAAAGCAAATCAAAATGTAAGCTGGGCAAGCTATTACCAGAACCAAACCCTCATCAACAAAAAAAGAAAAAATTATAAAGAAGCGATTGAATCCGGCAAAAAATCACTTCAATATAATTTAATTGAAGGTAAAAAAGCAAATATTGCCGGATCTTACTTGAATTTGGGCAACTGTTATATGGAACTCAAAGACTTTGAGTCAAGTGCAGATTACTACTACAAAGCACTCAAAATTTTTGAAGAAATTAACCATGAAAATGGAAAATCATTTTGTTATACTAATCTTGGGAATATTTACAAAGAATTAAAACAGCATGAAGAATCTATAAAATATGCTGAAATTTCACTCAAATTAAAACAAAAGGCAAATGATGAATTAGGTATAGGCACTACGTATTTATTGATCAGCGAAAATTATTCAATGCTTAAAAATTACAAGGCCGCTATTGAATACGCTGATAAATCAATTAACATCTATAAAAAGCTGGATATTGCTTTTGGACTTGTAAATAATTATCAACTCAAAGCCCGAATTTATACCAATATGCGGGATACTATACAGGCCATAAAATATTTTGACCTCGCTCTGGAGAAAGCAAAAAAAGTGGAGAACTCCAAATTAATAAACCAGATCCAGCTGGAAAAAATGGCACTCACGCCTGAGAAAAAGATCAGTCAAAACACTACTCTAGATATAGAAAATAATTTGGAAGCATCAAAAGAAGGGAACGACATTAACTCCCAATTGAGCAATCTCGATTATTTGATTCAATTCTACTATAAAAATAAGAATTACAAAAAAGCATTTGACTACCAGACAGAATATTTCCAACTGCAAAATACCATCTATGGTCCGGACATATTAAAAAAAATAAAAGAACGGGAAAACCGCTTCGAATTAGAAAAAAAAGAAACAGAAATCCAATTGCTTGAAAAAGACAAGGAACTGAGAGAAAACCAATTGCAGAAACAAAAACTGGGAATTTATGCTGCGGCGGCAACAGTTGTTTTCATATTGCTCTTTGCCTATTTATTATTCAACCAAAATAAAATCATTCAGAAAAAAAAGCGACAACTGGAACTCGAAACGATGCGTCATAACATTGCCGGAGATTTGCATGACGACATAGGATCTACACTTTCCAGTATTCAGATTATCAGTAGCTTGGCACTAAATAAATGCAGTGACAATCAACCTTTGCAGCAATCTATCCAACAGATAAATGAACTTTCAGATAAAGTAGCAACCGGAATACGGGAAATAATCTGGTCGGTCAATCCTGCTTATGACAAATTAGGAGCTGTGATTCAACAAATGCGGAAACTTGCGGTAGATGTCTTAAGCACAAATGAAATCGCTTTTAAATTATTTGAAGACATCAAAGACCCCGAAAAAGAATTCACCCCACAGCAACGAAAAGATTTATTGATGATTTTCAAAGAAGCGCTCAACAATTCCAGAAAATACAGTGGAACCGAAAGAGTGGACATACATATAAGACAAAAGGCTCAAATGCTTTGTGTACAGATTAAAGATTATGGATGTGGATTTAATACCGATGATATAAAACGTGGAAACGGCCTTTGCAATATGGAAAGAAGAGCAATGGATATCAATGCCAAATTCAACTTACACACCAAACCGGGAAAAGGCACTTTCATTTCCATAGAGATGCCTCTCCCATAAATTGGGGATGGTGAAATATTTTGAAAGTACAGACATTTGCTAAAATAAATACGCATCATACGTTAAATACTTTTTATTTTTCAAAAAGAACAAGGGCAAAAGAGCCACAAGTATTCATTAATTAACTGTTATGGCTGTAAAAGTACTGTTATACGAAGATAACTCTGATCTGAGATTAAGTCTTTCCTCCTTGATCTCTTTTTCAGACGAACTGGAGCTTGTGGCTGCTTTTGAAAATTGTTCAGAAGTGCTGGATAACCTTGAAGAATTTGAACCCGATATTGTGCTGATGGATATTGATATGCCGATCATGAATGGTTTAAAGGGATTAGAGTTGATACGCTCTGTAAACAGGCAAATTCCAGTTGTAATGCTGACCGTTTTTGATGACAACAAACATGTTTTACAAGCAATTAAGAATGGGGCTACCGGCTACATACTCAAGCAGCACCTTACCACAAAACTGGGCACGGCAATCAAGGAAGCATTGGACGGAGGCGCACCTATGTCTCCTACCGTTGCAAGATTGGTATTGCATTACATAAATAATCCACATAAAAAAGATTATAAGCTTACCCCACGTGAAAAAGACATTCTCAAATCCTTGACAGACGGCAACAGCTACAAAATGATTGCCGCTTCAGAGGGTATCACAATCGGTACAGTTACCACACATATCAAAAATATCTACGAAAAATTAGGCGTCCATTCCCAATCTGAAGCAATAGGTAAAACACTGAGAGAAAGACTGCTTTGATTTACCGGATTGCAGGTTTTTGAATACGTTTTTTTCATTATTCATCAATTTTCTTCCGGTACGACCTGACTTTATCATGGAATGATTTTCTTAAATTCTCCACTCTACCACTCTACCACTCCCAAACCCTCTCTCCCCTGTTTATGGGATTGTGAAGCTATATCACATCTTCTAGTTTTGCCAATAAATTATATTATTATGAAAACTTTTATTAATTATTTAAGAATTAAAAAAACAGAAATCAATTTTTCCTTTAAATATTTCTGTTTAGCTATGTTAGGCTTCGGCCAATTGGTTCAGGTACAGGCTCAGCAAATTTTTACGTTTGATTCAGATGCGACCGTAGCCCCGATTCCTGATGGCGGATACAATGGGAACATCAGTTCTATGGCGCTGAAAGAAGTTACAGTTTCAGGAATTCCTGATGGCATGAATTACATCACTTCTTACTGTAATTTAAATCTGACACATACCTGGTCAGGAGACCTTACCGTCAAACTCTTTGATGACAACGGTTTTGCGATGGGACTTATGAGCAGACCCGGGCTTGAGGAAGCGGCTGATGACGGAACAGATTGCTGTGGTACAAGTGTAGATCTGGCAGGTACACTTATATTCAATGACGATGCTGATCTACCAAGCGAAAATTTAGAAATTTTTGGTAATCCTGTTCCCGACATGACTTGGGTAAGACCATCAAAAGGAGCCATCGTTTCTTATTATGATACGCTTTATGATTTTTTTGGTGGAATGAGCTCTACCATCATGAACGGAACTTCTTGGTATTTCGGGGTGGGTGATTCAGAATTCGATGATTCAGGTAATTTTAATTCAGCCACACTCCAATTGGCTTATGATGATTACTGCGTACCGAGATTGAGAAATGACTTCGAATATATTACCAATGTAAGTTTCGCAGGAATCAATAATACCACAGGTGCACATAACCATCTGTTTCCGGCTTATTATACCGAAACCGGGGATGATTTTGCCACTGTAATACAAGGTGAAACTTATCCGATTTCCGTAACGATTTCACCGGACGGACCGGATACAGTTGACGCCTTTATTGACTGGAACCAAAACAAAACATTTGAAAGCGGTGAAACTTACACAATCATTGCAAACACTGATTTACCAGGCCCGTTTACCATTAACATTCCCGTTCCGGTAGATGCTGTTTTGGGAGAAACTCGTATGAGAATTGAGCTAGTATACTCCTCACCAACTCCAAATCCCTGTTATCAAAGTGGTTGGGGAGAAATTGAAGATTATACGGTAGTCGTAGAAGAAGCCATGGGCTTAAACGAAAATTCAGTTGCGTCTATTTCTGTTTATCCTAATCCTGTAAAGGACATTTTGAACATTACATCTCAAAAAAATGTAGATAAAGCTGAGATTTACAATGTATCGGGTCAGCTCATTCAGACCGAAAAAGCGTCTAATCAAATTAATATGGAAGCACTTCCGGCAGGGATTTATATATTGAAAGTAATTTTGGCTGATGAAGTCCAAACATTTAAAATAGTTAAAAAATAATTTTTTTTTCATGCTCTAACCTTTCTAAGGTCATTCTCGAAAGAGAATGGCCTTATTGATTAAAAAAAATCCTACCCTGATTATGGGATTGACCAGCCTTAAGATGAACATTAATTTTATCTCGAAAAACAAATCCATGATGACTACAAAATATTTTTTTATATTAATACCCATATTGCTGTTTCTTTCAGGTTGCTCTAATGAAGATGATGACAGCAAATCCCCTCAATCAAACACAAAGATTATGAAAACAAATACAGGCACTGCTTCTTCTTTTTTTATAGATGACCATAAAAATCTCTGGGTTTGCGGAAACAACAGCTACAACCAACTCGGCTATACGGAAACCACTTCACAGTATCTTACCGTAAAAGTTTTGGAAAATATAGATCTTGTTGCTTCCGGCGAACAGCACAGTCTTCTCCTGAAGACCGACGGAACACTTTGGGCCGTTGGAAATAATTATTCCGGACAACTGGGAACCGGCGATACAAATAGCCAAAGTACGCCTGTGCAAATTGCGGCCAATGTTTTATACGCAGCGGCCGGAAAAGATTTCAGTTTTTTCATTAAAAACGATCATACACTTTGGGCGATGGGAAACAACACTTTCGGACAATTGGGTAACGGCAATACCGAAAAGCAGTTCACCCCGCTAAACATCATGAATGAGGTGCAAAGCATAGCTGCGGCAACCGCCCACACACTTATCCTGAAAACCGATGGCACGCTCTGGAGCTGCGGACGAAATACTTCTTATGAATTGGGAGACGGAACAGATGAAAGTAAAAGCACACCGGTGAATATTGCTGCAAATGTAAAGCAAATGAGCGCCGGAAATCAGTATTCTCTATTTCTGAAAAATGACAATACGCTTTGGGGAGTGGGTTTTGATGGTGCCGGGCAACTGGGTGACGGCAGCACAATTACCGCCCAAAATCCGAAACAGATCCTGAATGATGTGAAAAAAGCGGAAGCCGGCCAAGGCCATTCCGTAGCGCTGAAAATAGATGGAAGCGTATGGGCGGCCGGGCTGAACGATTTCGGACAATTGGGAAATTCTAATTATGTCAATTCCGGGCATTTTGAAAAAATTGCCGATGGTGTAAAAGAAATCAGCACCGGAACTTATCATACGATTCTAATAAAAAATGACGGATCAGCATGGAGCGCCGGCAGCAATGGCAGCGGACAGCTTGGAACCGGAACAGGATTGAGCGACAGAAACCATTTTGAACAAGTGAATTTCTAAGTAAACAATCCGATGTTTTAAACTAACCCATTATGCGCAAACTCATAAAATTCATTTTAAGCCAATTGGAAAATATATTTAATCCCATAGCTAAATTTAAAAAAGTTTTAAACCCTGGCAATCCGAATGAGGGTTTTGGAGATATCACCGAAATATTCGGCGAACAGGAAATCAAAGGTCATTATCTGTATTATATTTAAGTAACCTAGCAATGAACAAGCAAATCACACTTTCAGAAGTTTTGGCGATGCCGAAAAAAGATACCACCGGCTGGGTACGGACAAGGGCGTTTATCGACTTTTACAGCAATCCAATAGAAGTGATAGATAACGGAGAATTGTCGGGCTATTTAACAGATATTCTCGTGAAGTTGGATAATGTATCAAATCCAAAAAAGACCTTAAGTATGAAAAATACGGGGCTCCTTATCGAACGTTATTATTTTCCGAAAACTCATCTACATTCTTTTGGCAGATATACCGGATTAATAATACTTTATAACGAGCAAAATCTTCGAGAAGTAATACCCGACCCGGAACAAAAGCCATGGCATTATGAAGTCTAATTTTTAAAATCTAAAATCAATGGAAAACAGTATCCTATATGTAATCGGCGGTATCATAGTCTTTGTCCTTATCGGGCTATTCGTATTAAAATTCCTGCTAAGAGGTGTGTTCAAAAAATTCGGCTTTGATAAAAACGCAATGTCACAAATGGGAGAAAAAGCAACCAATCTTTATAAAACCGAAAATCTGCAAAACGCTACAAGAAATGCAGTAAGTGGTATTCGTCAAATGGACTATGCGGATTATATAAAAGAAACTCAAAAAGATACCGCAGGATGGGAAAAATTCCTCGTCTATATTCACGGATGGCGAGAGCCGATAGAAGTCATAAAGAATGGAAATCAGGAAGGCTATCTGTTGGATATCGAAGTAAAACCGGCAGGAGTTTATATGGGGAATGTTATCAATCCGCTCGATGGATTGAGCATTGTCCGCAACTGCTACTTTCCGAAATCGCATCTGCAATCGTTTGGGAAATACACCCAAATGATGGTGCTGTACAATCCGAAAAATCCATTGGAGATCATTCCTGACCCGGAAAATGAAACCTGGCATTATGAAGTGAAATAATAAAAACAATGGATAAAAAGAAACTTACAAAAAGGATAAAAGTACATTCCTTCTTTATTCTTTCAATCTTACTCTGCTGGTATTTCTATCAAAGTACAGAAAGAAAGATTTTTGGAATGGTGATAGTGGGTCTCGCCATCATTTATCTGATGTTTTTTCTGATGGGATTGTTGTTTCGCGGCAGTGCATTGACAGGAGCTGCTCCAAAAGAAATTTCTATGGAAGAAGCCCAAAAGAAAACAGCACAGCACAAAGATACTTCCGGCTGGACAAAAGCAAAAGGAATTATTACACGGTTTATTCCCGACAGCAAAATTGTAGAAAACGGTCAGGTAACGGGTCAGCTTTTTGCATTCTATATCCAAACAGAGCGGGATGCGAATGTTTTAAGAAGTGATAAAGCCTTTATTAACGCGCATATTATTCCTGTTTCGCATATCGGCTCCTTTGGCATCAATACACCGGTAGATGTTTTGGTCAATAAAACCGGAGCCTGGGCAGTATTTGAACCGGAAAATGAAAACTGGCATTACGAAGTGAAATAATAAACTACATAGGAAGAACATAGAATTACGAATTATAAAAACTGATAACTGATAACTGAATTTAAAACCATAAAAAATGAAAGCCACTCATTTATTTTTATGCCTGTTCCTTTTCAGCTTTGCACACAGCCATGCGCAACTGCCCGTGGTCTATGCCGAAAGTTTTGATGAAAAAATCGTGGATTGGCCAAAAATTAAGGCGGAGCATGACACAGACCCTGAGAACGATCTGGATTTTTTCTATAACGATTGCGCTATGGAAATCGAGGCATTCAGGGCTTCAAGTACTTTGGAAAATCAGAAAGATCATTTCTATCACGTCCGATTACTGACAGATGAAAACCCGATGACCGCGTGGGTTCCGAAAGGCAACGGAATCGGGGCGACTTTTGAAGTGCTGTCCGGTGGAATTACATCTGTTTACAATGGCTATCAGGCGAATCCCAAACTCTGGGAGGAAAATTCCAGAGTAAAAAAAATGAAAGTTTACAGCAACGGAAAACCAATTTGCTATTTGGTTCTGGAAGACAAAATGGGCGGTCAATATGTGGATCTGCCCGGTGAAAAAGTTTTTTCCGACAGCAACAAACAGATTTTAAAATTCGAAATACTCGAAATCTACAAAGGAACCAAATACCGCGATGTTGCCATTTCCGAAATCGTGTACAGCGGATGCTGTTTCAGCGGTGATGCAGAAATACTGACAGAAAATAAAATGGTCAATGCGCAAATGCTTCGTGAAAATCAAAAGATAATTTCGATTGACACCGCAACAGGGAAAACTTTCGAAACCACCGTCCTAAAGACTGCCGAAACCTATCACGGACTGATGTTGAAAATTTCTACCGCATCAAAATCTATAACCATCACACCGGAGCATCCTTTGTTTGTAAAAGATTATGGTTTTATTTCATTAAAAAATGTAAAAAACTCTATGAAGCTAACTGATTATGACGCACTTTCAGATCGTATCGAAATATTGATTTGGGACTCGGAATTGCAGCAAACCAAATTTGAAAAACTAAAATCGGTGATTCCGGAAAACGGAAAAATAAAAACCTATTCCATCAGAAAACTCCAAACCGGTGAAACCTATATCGCCAACGGATTTATCACCAGAACTTATTAATCTCTAAATCACAGAACCATGAACATCAGAAAGAAATTTTACATCATTTTCATTGGATTTTTTGTATTAAGTTTTGCATTCTTTTTTCTCGCTCGTAAATTTATGAACAATGCCATTTCCAATTTCACTTCCGGGAAAATGGATGGGATAGGAAGCCTGATGGGAGTTAGCAATGTACCGGTTTTCAAGTCGGGAATTTTCAGCGATGACGGTAATTATTTTGCCTACACCTATCAGCCCGAAGTTGAAAAGCCCGATGTGAAAGGTAGTATCAAGATGCAGGGCTTTGCTTATCCCGCTTATTTCCGGGTGATGGAAACCGCCACCGGAAAAATCGTAAACAAACCTTATGAAGCCGACAAACACGACCAAATGTATGTGGTTTGGACGGAAAATAATTGGGTTTGGCTGATGAAATCGGTTTACCACAAAGGAAACCAAATCGCATTGTATGATTTGAAAGCCAATAAATTCCACTTTGATTTTGGCGAATTAGAAAAATTAAATCCTTCCGTGGATTGGAAAAGTACCAATCGTTTTTTTATCAATTCTTCGGCGCAAAAAGGTTTGCTATTGGAAGCTAATGATAAACGCAATTACCGCATTGATCCCAATACCGGAAAAGCGGAAACCTTGCAGGGAAAATTTGAAATAGTGGATTATAATTTTGCCAAAGACTTTCAGGTTTCCGACAGAAATTCAGACCGGCAATACAGCAAAAAAGAAATCAACGGCAGCAGGAAAAGCATTACAACAAACAACGGAAAAACAGTTTCTCAGGATGATTTTATTGAAGTAAAATATCTGACGCTGACCACAAGCGAATTAAGCTTAGGACGGGATGCCCCCATTACGTATTACAAAAATTATTTCTTCGTGCTGTCACCTATTAGTTCCGACAACCAAAAAGATATGGAACTGGCGATGTTGGATAAAACCACATTGAAAACCGTTTGGAAAACACAGCTTCCACAAAAGGAATTGAAAACATTTATTCCGAATTACAACTTTGAACGGTTTTTTATTAAAGGTGACCAACTGCTGGTAACCAACAACGATTATCTGATGACGATTGATCTCGGAAACGGAAAAATTGTGAAACAGGAAAATTTGTATGAGTAAACTTAAACAATGAAAACAATGGAAAATAATAATTTCTCAAAAAAATTCGCCACTACCTCCCTGCTAATGGGTCTCGGCATCGTGGCATTAGTACTTGTGATTTTTTGGTTTAGCGGAATGTTCAAGCTGCTATACGGCGTATTCGGAAGTATAGGAATTATTGGAGTATTTGCTTTCATCGCTTTCACTCTTGGCTCTATATATGTTTTGCAACGCTGGCTTTTGGGCGGACTGAAACCCAAAGACATCCCGAACGGATTGCCCGCAACTGCTACCGTCATCAAAAGTTATCAGGCAGGAATGTCCATGAGAGCGGGAGCCAATCAGTTTTATTCGATAATTATTGAATCAAATATCACCAATCCGCAAGGTGAAACCTGGTTTGCAAAAATAGAACAAATGCTTCCCGTTACGCAGGTCGGCATTTTTCAACCCGGAGTACAATTTGCCGTAAAATACGACCCTACAAACAAAAGCAAAGTGGTGATTGACCAATCGGCGCAAACGCAGCAGCAACCCAATCAGGCAAGCAATATCAACAAAGCGATGAAAAACCCGAATGCCGGCTATACCAATCAGGATGTGCTGAATGCCAAGCAGGCCGCACCGGCTGATATAATGCAAAAAGTACAGCAACACTCCGATTTATTGAAAGAATTAATGACTTCCGGAGCGGCTTCTACCGCTAAAGTGGTAAAAACTGAAATCGAACTAAAAGATTTTATGCCGGGCATCAATATCCTGAAAGTTAGGATTACCATAGCAGGCACTATTATAGATGAATTTGAAAGTGATATTCATTTGCTCACGCCTGTTACCTCCATGTACAAATTTGAACCCGGTAAAACGGTTTACATACTGTATGATAAGAAAAATCCGAGAAGAGTTTGCATCAGCGGAACGGATAAGGCTAATAATACGATAGAAATATAAGATTTAAAAATTAAAATAATATGGCTCTAAAATTAACGATACAAAAGATGACAAAGGCCTTCGTTCTGTTGCTTACACTCGCATTGCTCAGCTCTTGCGAGGTGGATAAAGACATTGAGGACGGTATTCCCGCCATTGCACAAATACACCAAATGAGACAAGGAAATACAAAGATTACTTATGGCGTTACCGATTATTATAAGGTTATCATAGATGCAACTATTATTACTGAGGATGGTAAATCCTGGCCCGTAACATTCGAGGAAATGTGTCAAATGATAGATATTCCGAAAATTCAGCCCGGACAAAATGTAGCCGTAAAATACGACCCGAAAGACAGTACGAATATCTGTTTTGACAGAAATCCGGAACGGGCAAAATAAAAATGAAAAAAAATGAAAAAAGCAGTTTTAGGAATCATCATCGTCTTCGCTGTCGTGCTTTCAGCATTCGCTTACTTCCATATTCTGATTGGTTTCCAAATATTTTGCGTAGCAATGGTTTTAATACCGCTTAGGAATGCCGAAACCGGAAAGACCGAGTATGAAAAATTAAGCACCATTCACATAAAAAAAGAATTAGTTCCAACCTACACCATTCAGGCATTAAGCGAAGGCAGCGTTTTCATTGCCAACGGATTTGTAACGACTGCTTATTGAATTTTATCAATCACTTAAAAAACAAACAAATGAAAACATGCATCTTCTTGCTCGCAGTAATTTTTAGCATCAATAGTAATGCTCAGATTTCGTTATCCCAAATGAACGGAATAAAAGTCAACACTACTTTGACAGAAGTGGAAAAAGTAATCGGTCAACAAATTGAATTGAAAGGAGGCGCTAACAATCAGGATTTCTCCACTACCGTTAAAAATAAAGGTATTGATTTCGAGCTGTCATTTATCAACCCTTGTGTGGCTGATGAAAAACCTTGTTATATGCTTGAGGAAATTGCTACTGTTTCCACCCAAATTAAAACTTCTGAAAAAGTAGGTGTAGGAAGTCATTTGAATGACTTGAAAAAAGCCTATAAAAAATATGACTCAAAGAAAAATTACTTCACTGGAATGTCAGAATACAAAGACGGTTTTTTTATAAGAGACGACAAGAAAGGCATGGTGTTATTTTTTGATTTAAAAGAAAATAAAGTAACAAAAATAATCTTATCCTACTTTCCTGCGGATTGATGATCTCCCCAGTTTTACAGAATTACATCACTTTATTGACTATAATAACTTTAAAAAGACATCATCATGTACATCATCGGAATTATAATTATTATTGTACTGATGCTGGTAAGTACTATTATTGACATCTTCAACCGTTTTGTCAAAAATGGAAACCAGATAAAAGATGCTTGGAGCAATATCGACGTCACACTGAAACGCCGCCACGACCTGATTCCCAACCTCGTGAATACCGTAAAAGGCTACGCCAAGCATGAGCAGGAAACCCTGAATCAGGTGGTAGCCGCAGGTATTACAACAGCAACGTGCGGGAAAACAACACCTATGGCGAAAGTTTCCCGGGCACTTTGTCTGCAGGCGTGTTCCGGTATCAGCATTTCGATTTCTTTGAAGCAGAAGCGGCGGATAGGGAAAATATTAATGTAGATTTTAAAAGCTAAAAAATGAAAAACCGGTACTTAATATGCCTATTGACCCTGTTCCTTTCTGCTGCTACATTTGCGCAGAAAAAAGAGAAGTATGTTCCCAGCGAACCTCCACCCGAAATATTATCGCCAGCGAAAATCTATCATTTTGAAGGGGAAGAAAACGGGCTGAAAGTTTCGCTCGAACTGCAAAGAAAAACAGCAATGTCCACCAAATATGCTTTGGAAATCGAATATCCCGACAAACGCATTTTGACAGAAGAAGGTATCGTATATATGCGTGAAAATTATGATTTGGGTACGGAAGAGCGGTTAAAAGAATCCAATGAGGTGATGGTTTCTTGCCAGCCTTTCACACCAAAAAAACAAACCAAAGGCAATTATCTGGAAATCTGCATCGGAGAAGATCTGGATGAAAATGCCGATGCTACCGGAAAAATATTTGTCAGTTTACAATTCAGCAAAAAGAGCTATCCGACCATAGATTTAGAAAATACCCCCGAACTGGTAGAACCATAAAACCAATAATTATGAGAAAACTTATCGCATTGCTCAGGGTTTTACCGTCAATAATTTCACCGCTGATATTGATTTGAATAAAGACGGAAATTTTGATGTGGTTGAAAATTATGACATCCAATTTACCGAAGCAAAACACGGCATTTTCAGGGAAATTGTTACGGATTATAAATTGCAAACCGCCAATGGGAAACCCGAAGACCGGAATATCATCATTCAAAATATAGAAGTTCCGGGGCATCATTTTTCCGTAAATCAGAAATTTCAACAGCGAATAGATGGTAAGATTGAAATTAAAATAGGAGATAAAAACCATCTCAAAACCGGTATGCAGCATTATGAAATCCGGTACAGGGTGTACAACGCTTTTCTCTTTGAAGACAATATTGTACAGTTTTACTGGAACCTCAAGCCGCAGGGCTGGCTGGCGGTTTTTCAAAAAATAAATTTCAGAATCCATACGCCCGATGGCGCTGTTCTTTCTCCCGAAAATTGTTTTGTATATGCCGGGAATACTGGAACTCTTGCGCCTTCCACCGATTTTGATTATGGATATGATAATGATGTTTTTTCAGGTAAAAGTCAGCCGTTCTTTATTTCCATTCCCGGTCAGGATGTAACGGTTCTTGTGAAGCTGCCAAAGGATCTGATCAAAGAAAATTTCATCACCGTACCGTTCTGGCAACAATACGGCTGGATCGGGATTTTAGGATTTTTGTTATTTATTTTTTACTTGGTGTGGATGAAATACGGCAAAGATGATAAAGTAATTTCAACGACTTCTTATTATCCGCCAAAAGGGATTGACCCGGCTATGGCCGGTTACCTGATTGATGATAAAGATGATGCTTCCGATCTTATTGCGCTCATTCCGCAATGGGCATCGCAAGGCTACATCACGATAGAAGAAATCCCCAAAATCGGGCTTCTAGGCAAAGCTGATATGAAATTAACCCGTCTTGAAAACTTGCCCTTAACCCATTCTTCGGATTATGAGCAGCGGATATTCGGCAGTTTGTTTGGTATCTGGGGTAATACGGTATTGATCAGCAGTTTGCAAAATACCTTTTATGTAACGATGAATCAGGCAAAAAAAGAACTAAAAACAGTTGCACAAAAATATTACGAAGCTAAATCCAATAGGGTAATGAAGATCACCATAGGTATTGCAATTGGGTTAGGGGTCATTCTTTGTCCCATTTTTCTGTTCACCTATGGTCTGTTGGCAGCAATTGCCGCACCGGTTGTCTGTGTTTTTATTGCATTTATGAGCTTTTTTCTGCAAAAGAAAAACCGCGAAGGCAATGCGATTTTTTCCGAACTAAAGGGATTTAAACAGTTCATTAAAATGGCGGAAGTGGATCGCATTAAGACACTGATAGAGCAGGACCCGCAATACTTTGAAAAAACGATGAGCTATGCGCTGGCTTTCGGGCTGCTGGACAAATGGGCGAAAAAATTCGATGCGTTGCATATCGCTCCGCCAAACTGGCACCACAGCAGCGGAACAGGTATGATGGGCATGTATGCGTTTTCCAGATCATTTTCCGGAAGCATGGCCGTAGCGCAATCCAGTATGATGAGTTCGCCATCCAGCAGCAGTTCCGGTGGCGGAGGTTCTTCCGGTGGCGGCTTCGGCAGCGGTGGCGGTGGAAGCTGGTAATATTTTTCCTCCCCTATTTATGGGATTGACTTGTCTTTTCCCGCCTTTTAATTTTGCATCATACAAACATCTGCGTTGGATGTTTATAATCAAACTTTTAATTATGAAAAAATCATTATCAACCCTCTCTCTGCTGCTAAGCTTCCTGTTTTGCAGCGCCCAGCAGTCGGTGAATGCTTCAGGAGGGAACGCCTACTGGAGCAGCGGAGCCGTGTCTTACAGCATAGGGCAGATTGATTATTCCTCCGCAGGTTCGCAGCTTACGGAAGGAGTTCAGCAGCCTTATGAAATTGTTTCTCTTGCTGTTTCGGAAACTTCCGGAGAAAAAAACATTGCTCTTTATCCAAATCCCGTGAAAGATATTCTTTTTGTGGATTTTAATGGAGAAAAATATGTGAATGCGCAGTATCTGCTTTTCGATTCACAAGGAAGAATCATTAGAAAAGGAATTTTCAGCCAAAAGAAAACAGAGCTGGATTTCAGTGCATTGCCAGCATCGGCATATATCATTCAGATATTTCAGGACAGCAAAAACATTAAAATATTTAAAATCATCAAAAAATAATCATTATGAAAAAATTATTCTCTTTTGCAGGAATTCTTTTCGGGGCAATGCTGATGTTCGCGCAGGTTCCCCAAAAAATGAGCTATCAGGCAGTGGTAAGAAACGCTTCCGGACAACTGCTTCAGAACAAAAACATAAGCTCCAAAATCAGCATTCTTCAAAATTCCGAATCGGGAACGGTCGTGTATTCTGAAAGATTAACAGGAAGCACCAATGCAAATGGCTTGATAAGCTTCACAATCGGTTCGGGAACCATTCTTTCCGGGGATTTCAGTACCATTGACTGGAGTTCGGGAAATTATTATCTGAAAACCGAAACCGATCCTGAAGGCGGAACCAACTACAGTATAGCAGGAACAAGTCAGCTTTTGAGCGTTCCGTATTCATTGTATTCTAAAAATTCGGGTGACGGGTTCACTTTACCGTTTTCCGGAAGTTTTAGCACCGACTCCCCTTTATTTGATCTTGCAAATGATAGCGGAGCCGGCATTCGGGTCTCAACAAAAGGGATCGGTGTCTTTTCCACTTCTTCGGATAATATCGGAGTTTGGGGGACATCAAATTCGTTTTCGGGTGCAGGCATTTTAGGAGATAACGTTGGCGGCGGTGAGGCGGTTGCAGGAAGAGCAAACTCAGACATAGCCGGTGCTGTGGTCGGACGAAATAATGGTGGCGGTAGTGGAGTAAGAGGTTTTATCGCATTGAATACTTCCGGAAATGCTGTTGGAGTGCTTGGACAGGTAGGACAAAACGGCAGTACAGGTATGGCTGCAAAATTTGAAAATTTAAATTCTTCAAATTACATCAATGTTTTTGTTGTAGAATCCAACAGTACCGCTAATCTTGCCGTTTTCAAAAAAAGCGGAAGCAATGTGGCGCGCATCAATGCTGTTGGAAAAGGCTTCTTCAACGGCGGAACCCAAAACAGCGGTGCCGATATTGCCGAAGCATTTGATGTAGAAGGAAGTACTGATCATTACGAACCGGGAGACATCCTGATTATTTCCACAAAAAAGGATCGCTCCGTTGAAAAATCCTCTGAACCCTATTCCATATTGGTTGCAGGTGTGTATGCAACAAAACCAGGCGTTCTTTTAACAGAGGAAAATATTGACAGTAATCTTGAAGGAAAAGTTCCGATGGGTGTTATCGGTGTTATTCCTACCAAAGTATGTCTTGAAGGTGGAGCCATAAAAAGAGGTGATCTTCTTGTAACTTCATCATTATCAGGAGTTGCCATGAAAGCCGATTCCGATAAAGTGAAAGTGGGGCAGGTTTTAGGAAAAGCTCTTCAGGATTTCAATGAAAATGGAATCGGAAAAATAAAAGTGTTAATAAGCATCAAATAATCAAAAAATTAAACCAATGAAAAAAAATATACATCACATTAATACTCCTTTCCGGAACAGGATTGGGATATGCACAGCAGAATAAGATAGCAAATGATAAGCAGGAAACAAAAGAAAATTTCCAACCTCAGGCTGAAGACGCCAGTATGCTTCCTTCTGAAAAAGGATTACAAAAAGGAGTGGTTTCCAAATCAGAAGCTCCTCCACAGGGAAATCTCATTCCGGGAACTTCTGATATTGAATTAATAAAATCAACTATTCCGGATATGGAGCAAAAAACACCTCATTCAGCTGTTTCGAAAAAACAGTTAACGGACTGTCCAATACCGCAACATTGGAAGTAATAAAAAGAACCATTTCCCATCCGGGAAATTAGATCAAAATCAAGTCAGATTACATTAAAATTTCAATAAAAGCAGCCGAAATATTCAGCTGATTATTATATTCTTCCGAGTTTGTCTCCCCTATTTATGGGATTGCCCAACTTCATTATCCCATCTAATTTTACCAAACCATTCTAAGAATAAAAATCATGAACATCAAAATCAGAAACGGAATAGAAGTAAAAGCAGAAGGCGGATTAATTGTTGAGCAAGCCTGGCTACAATATGCCTCCGGGCCTTTGGTTCGGGAAGGTAACGTCATCAATTTAGGAGAAAAAATACACCTCCATTTCATTATCCACGGATGGAAAGGCATAAACGAGACCATCAGCATCGGCGCTTCTGAAAAAATCACCACCGATGAGGGGCAGTGCTTTCTAAACGAAGGCGATTTGTTTGCCCACTACGATGTACTTTCTCTGAAAGCAGTTGAAAAAATTTCACTCTCGGCAGTGGTAGACAATATAGACCGCTTGGTTGATTATTTCCGGGTTGATTTCCACATCTGGAGCAAAATGTTTCCGGAGCAAGAAATTAAAGGTCATTATCAGTTTCATATTTAAATAACCCATATCTAAAAAGAATAGGTTTACCGCCTGATATTAATTATTCCTGCAAACCACATTGCTTATCGAACCTGTAAATCCCTAAGATGAAAAGCCCAATTAAAAATAACAATTTATAAAGATGAAAACGAAAACCCTATTTATTGGAAGTTTGTTTTGCTGCTATATGGCAGGCATGTTTTCTTGTCAGAATGCAAATAAAGGCGAAGTCCCGCAACAATTACCGGATACAGTATCTGCCACAATGCCGGACAGTATCCAACTTGCCGTTGCTTCCATTCCTTTTCCAAAGAACGCAGAAATACTATTGCCCGGCTCATACAGAAAAGAAAGCGTCGGATATCCGGAAAATGTAAAAGACAAAGAATGGTTCGAGCTGTACAAAAACCCTGAAACGGGAAACTGGGAAATCGCGAAAGCTGATGTGAAAATCTCTTACGGTGAGGATCCTTGTGTGGGCGATGAGGTGATGATCGTCAGATCCCAACACAAAAATGCCGTGGTATTGATTAAAGCTTTTGAAGGATTGAGCGAAAATATAACCACCGCTTTGGAAAACAAAACACTACTGCCTGATGCTCCCCTTACTTTTGGAATGAATGACAAAACCTACACGCTGATCCCTGAAGGTTATCATGATAACGGAACAAAGATCAAAATCAGTGAATTACCCACAGACAGCGAAGGGGATAAATACATTGATGGTATAAAATCCTACAGCCTGGCTTTCGGTTCAGAACAAACCAATCCATATACCATTGCTACAATAGAAGAAACAGAAAATGTGACGCCTAAAGTGATCTGGGCTGGAGATCTCAATGGTGATGGCTTGCCCGATCTGGTTTTAGACTTAAGTGAGCATTACGAATGTCATCATTTGCACTTGTTCCTTTCGGATAAAAATGATGCGGAAAGACCTTTGAAAAAGGCAGCTGATGTATTGATAGTCTTCGATTGCTAAAAAAGATTTCTTATGAAGAAAACCTGTATATTCAATTTGGTTTCAATAACGATATTCCTGTTATTGATGAGTTGCGGAGAAAACAATTCTTTCGCCCAAAACCCCACACCTAAAAATGTTCCGAAAGTGCTTTCCAACGACAGCACCGCTGTAATCCGGGCTTTTGAAAAGCTGAAAACCAATAAGACATTCCTAAAAGATCTGGGACTGGAAAACGAAAAGGAGTTCAGCTGGAACGATGACCTGATAAAAATAATATCGGGCGACCTAAACAATGACGGAATTGCAGATGCGCTGATGTTCTTTGTCATAGAAGGACGCGGGCATGGAAACAATGCCGATGCGCATTATGCCATTTTTCTCAATGAAAATAATAAATGGAACTATCAGAGCCAGCTTGATGCAGGTGGCAATTGGGCGGAACGCCTCACGCAGCTGGATGAAATTGAGAACGGAAAGATCAAAGGTAATATGGTCGGCAACAAGAACAAAAGCCTGCCCGATGTCCCGGTGGAATTCATCTACAGAAACAAATCTTTTATCAATACCTACACCGCGCTTCACCAAACCGAAGCCGGAGTAAGAGAATATATTGACGTTATCGGAATTCAGACGGCCGATTATAGCCTGATTCCTTTTACAGCCGCACTTAAAGACTATCAGAAACTTTTGGGTAAAGGAAAAATAATAATGCCCGAAGTACAGCCGGAATGCGGAACCCTTTTTGACGAAGGCTTATACAGCGAACTGCATTATCCCGGACTTATTATCGAGTTAAGCGATGGTAAAATGGGCGCCTGTAAAACGGTTACACTCAAAGGAACCGGATACCAAATACAAACCGATAAAGGAACGCTGGGAGAAAAAACAACATTAAATGAGCTGAAAAACATTCTGCAAAAAAATGATACCTGGTACATTAATGACGAAAAAAATGGCAGTAAAACTTTAGTTATTTTCGATGGTGAAGAGTCAGATAATCTCTTACTCCTCCTTTTCGACAAAATAGGAATGTTGGTAAGCGTAACATTTTTTGTGCAATGCTAAAGACAAAAACATTTTAAACAAAACCACCATGAAAATATTAAAACAAACCCTAAAACTTTTACTCCTAATCCTGGTTTTCAGTTCAGTATTATTCATCAGCTGTCAGAAGGAAAACCCGAATCAGGAAACCCAAATAAAGGCTGAAGTTTCCGAAAAACCTGTTTCAGCTGTTATTCCGCTTCCCGATATGGATTTTGATATTGAACAGTTTGGCGAAAATGAAATCGAAAAAGACCATCCACTTACTGCCTCAGAAATTCAACAAATGCAAATGGAAGAGATCGACCGTCCATTGTATCAAAACGATGTGTCAGATTTTAAATACTATCTGCTCAAAGAATTGTACAATGGGAAAGAGGGGAAAATCCTGCTCATCAGCCGCGCTTCCGAGATGGAAAATTTTGCCTGGCTCGCCAATTATGACGCGCAAAATAAACTGGTCGATTCGAAAACAGTTTATTATGATGAATGGGCAGAAAGCGCTGTCCGCACAACTTCCGCTATCAGAGATAGTAAGATCATCATTTCCCAATTTATGCTGGATATTGAAACGGGGATTGAAAATAAAAAGGTCAATACCTTTTATATCAATGAGGATTTGAAATTCGCATCGGATCATTCTTAACTTAAAATGCAATGAAAAAAATGAAGATTTTCAGGCTCGATGTTTTTTTCTGGATACTGCTATTTGCTTTCGGAGGTTGTTGGTATTGGCTTGAAGATAAAATTATATGGCAAACCATCTTTCTGCTAACCGTCTGTTTGTATTTGTTTTTGTCTTTCATCATAAGAGCGATATTCCTTCAAACCCAAAAGGAAAACCAGCGTGTTAGCCAATTATCGGATATTCAGAAAAAGCAACAAGGATTGGATACCACCACATGGCTGAGCGCCCATGCGGTCATCATCAATATGAATCCTCTCGGGAAGGTAATGGACAACGGAAAAGAAGCCGGGCGTTTGTTTGCATTTCAGGTACAGATAGACGGCATAGATGGCGGCACCTGGCGCACTTTAATCAAAGATAAAATCATCCCGGACAATCATTTGAATTCCTTCGGAAGAAAAACAGAAGTAAGGGTTTTGTACAATCCCAAAAATAAATACAAGGACGTCGTTTTTGATCCGGAAAATGAAAACTGGCATTTTGAAAAAAATAAATAAACCAGCTAAAAATAAAACCATCAAAAAAATGAAACAAAAAAATATACTCATGTTTGTGCTGCTACTATCGGTTACATCCGTTTTTGCACAAATCAAACCGGAACAGTTTAAGGCTTTTGTCGGGAGTCAAGAAATTATTGACAGTTCAGGCCCTGGATTAAAAGCGGCTTCGGGCGATATTCTCCTGGAGCTGAAAGACGAGGAAGATCCGGATGTGGAAACCTTGATGCTTCTGCGAAATGTAAAAGGAAAGCTCAGCAAAATTGCAGAAAATTCATCCCTGCTGATGGGACATGATATATTGGGCGTTTCGGGAGGCAATTATCCGGATTTATCCGATAATAAACTTTCCATTGATTACACCATCGGAAGCAACAGTGCGCAATCCGACATTTCCATGGTTTTTGAGAAGAACGGCGATGGTAATTATTATTTCATGGAATATACTTCGAAAACAAGGAATTATGGTGTGGAAAATCTTTTTGCCCGGCAAAAGATTACTGCGCAGCAAACAGGCAAAATCAATTTTGCAGAAGCTTCTGAAACAATTATTCTTGAGCGCTCAAAAGTAAAGACATTGCCCTATAATGTCGATGAACCGTTAAATGAAGTCGAGCAGCGATGTGCAAAATACGTTCCCGAAGGTTGGAGATGGTCTGCTTGCTCCGAAGGTGACTTGAACGAGGATGGAAAAAGTGATTTGTTGGTTGTTTTATATGATGAGGAAAGTTGCCGCATTGAGCTTTTGCTGCAACAGAAGGATGGTAGCTATAAAACGGCTCAAACAAACGATGCGCTGATTATCCCTGACGAATTTTTTAACGCAAATAATCTGAAATCCGTTATCAAAAACAGCTTTTTTACCATAGAGCAAAGAATAGCGGTTGACGACAATGATTTTGACCATCGTTACATTACGTTTAAATATAATGCTGCACAAAAGAATTGGTTTTTGCATCGTTTTGACGTAGAACATTTTAATGGATTCGATCCAAAACCTTCAAAAGAAGTTACCCATCTAAGCACCAAGGAATTTGGCAGCGTTGCATTTTCAGAAATGACCAGTTTGCCCGGCATATATCGCTTCGAACCGGCGGTATCCGTAATCAGTGGCACCATCGTCATCAAACAATTTTACGGCGCTCCCAATTATGGCGAAACTCCCGAAAAAGACGAGAAAGTTGGGGTGTATATTTTAAAGCCTGATTATCCCGTAAATGTATTTGCTGATTTAGATCCGAAAGATCCTGAAACTGCAGATAAAACCATTACCAATATCACTGAAATTCAGGTGTACAGCCCGGACAAGAAAATCGATTTAAAAAATTATGAAGGCAAAAGAATACAGCTGAATGGTTTGCTGTTTACGGGAAGAAGCGGGCACCACTACACCAATGTATTAATGGAAGTAAAGAAAATTCTACAATAATAACTCATCAAACTAAAATTAAGTATCATGAAAAATCAACTTGAATCAATCCATCTTTTACCGATTATCGCGCTTTTGGGAATATTTAGCCTGACGGCTTGTGAATTCAATGTCAGCACCAGCAGCGGCAACACAACCTTGTCGCAAATAGAAACGGTACAGAAAAGTGCGGAAAAAATCCGAAATCAAATTCAGTTCGAAGAAAAGGGTGTAAAGGTGGAAGCGGCATTCCTGATGCTGGACAACGGTGATCTTGTTCCGGAAAATAATACCATAAAAGCAGGCGAAAAATTCAAGCTTATTCTGAAACTCTCCGGATGGCAGGCTACCAACGGTATGGTACAGTTAGGAGCGGGAGAACAACTGACCAATAGCAATCAGGCGGTGATGATGTATGAAGAAGATTTGTTTGCCAACGCCGGGGCTATTTCGGAAGAAGATGCGCAATACATCACGCTGGATATGGAAGTGCTGAACACCCAAACCCTTTATGATTTTTACCAGACCGATTTCAGAGTATGGAATAAAAACGGCAATCAGCAAGTAGATGGCAGCTATAGGTTTAAATTGGAAAAATAAGAAAACAGGGTAATGTAACATCTTCTTTTCCCAAAATTTTAATGAATTCATTTGGCTTACTGGCCTTCCTGTTGATAATGCCGGAGAATCCCGGAATCAGAAGGAATCCTGCCGCTTTTTGCTCAGCCGCTTCCATTTGGACAGAAGATTTTGGTCAGACGTGAATTTGTTTCGTTTGGAGTTGAATGGCATTTATCATTTCATCAAAAGAATTGAGTTGGCTTTTGCGAATCTGGTTACGATGGATCCGGATTTCATCCTCTGCGTTTCGAAATGCCCATTCGCCATCATAAGAAAAGCTGCGTTTGATATCGGCTATTTTCATTGTTTTGGGAAAGAAAAGCCGGATGACGGTGATTTCTTCCTGATTGATTTTACAATAGCCTTTCAAATGCCGCAACGCTACTTCCACAATGGCTTCCACCCAAAGCGCAATCGTAGCGATCCAAAAGACCTCTCCTAACCATAAAGCGATATATAAAAAAAACAGAGATGGTAAGATCCTGATCAGGAAAATATTGAATAATTTTTTATAGGAATAATGGAACAACATCTGCTAACATTTAGAATAAATTAAAAATCCTGAAAACCAAATGGAATTCAGGATTTTAAGTACCCCAGGCGGGACTTGAACCCGCACGCTCTAATGAGCACAGGATTTTAAGTCCTGCGTGTCTACCAATTCCACCACCAGGGCGCGGTACTTTATTTCAAAAAAATAGAGCGAGAAACGGGACTCGAACCCGCGACCCCGACCTTGGCAAGGTCGTGCTCTACCAGCTGAGCTATTCTCGCAATTGGGACGCAAATATAAACAATCCCTCTTATTTTATACAAATAATTTTTACTTTTTTGTGCCGGCTTTTTCTACTTCCGTAGGCATCAACAGGTTAATGGAATCAGATAATTGTTTTTTTAGCATCTTACGATGTACAATCATGTCCACAAAACCTTTTTCCAATAAGAATTCAGAGGTTTGAAAACCTTCCGGCAAATCCCGTCCTATGGTTTCCTTGATCACCCGCGGTCCTGCAAACCCGATCAAAGCTCTGGGTTCTGCAATCACCAAATCTCCCACCGAAGCAAACGAAGCCGTTACACCTCCATAAGTAGGATTGGTCAAAACTGAAATATAAGGAAGTCTGGCGTCTGACATACGTGTAAGCATCGCTTCCACTTTTGCCATTTGCATGAGTGAGATCGCTGCTTCCATCATACGGGCACCTCCTGATTGGGAAATCAATATGTAAGGTAAATTGTGTTTTAAACAATAAGCCATCGCTCGCGTAATTTTTTCGCCCATGGCTGAACCCAAAGATCCTCCGATGAATTTAAAGTCCATGGCACTTATCACGACATCCCGACCATTCATTTTTCCGCTCGCCGTGCGGATGGCATCTGTCAAACCGGTTTTCTTT
The DNA here is from genome assembly GCA_040392505.1 of Moheibacter lacus. Lineage (GTDB taxonomy): Bacteria > Bacteroidota > Bacteroidia > Flavobacteriales > Weeksellaceae > Moheibacter > Moheibacter lacus_A. Next base: position 97,677 of record JBEBVY010000001.1, read on the forward strand.
TTCACATCTTTCAGACGGTCTTTGTATTTCTGTGTATCACTCCAATCCAGCGGATCTTTGCTTTCTACTTTTGCATCCAGTTCTTTGAATTTAGCATCATCAAAAAGGATTTCAAAATACTCCTGACTGCCAATTTGGACATGAAAATCATCGTCAGGGCTGACATACATATTGGCTTTTAATTCTTCGGTGTCGATGATTTTCCCACTTGGTGACTTGTACCAAAGTCCTTTTGGAACATCTTTTTTCTGTTCCGTGGTGATATTTTTTTTCGTTCGTCTAAACCACGCCATCTTTTTCTTTCCTTGGTTTTCGTTATCGTATATGTTTTCTAAATTATCCAAGTCGGTTGATATTATTTAAATCCTCACATGCCTGAATCAGTCTATCTTTGAATGAAACCTCTCCTTCTCGTACCCAAACGCGTGGATCGTAGAATTTTTTATTGGGCTTATCATCCCCTTCCGGATTACCGATTTGGCCTTGCAAATAATCTTTTTTCGCATCAAAATATTTACGGACTCCTTCCATAAAGGCAAATTGTAAATCGGTGTCGATGTTCATTTTGATGACACCGTAACCGATGGCTTCGCGAATTTCTTCCAGCGAAGAACCTGAACCGCCGTGGAATACGAAATCAACAGGGTTTTTATTTGTTCCAAATTTATTCTCGATATATTTTTGAGAATTGTCCAAAATTTTGGGTGTCAATACCACGTTTCCGGGTTTGTAAACTCCGTGAACATTTCCAAAGGCCGCCGCCACCCAGAAATTATCACTGACCGATTTTAATTCTTCATAAACATAAGCCACTTCTTCCGGCTGTGTATAAAGCAAAGAATTATCTACTCCACTGTTATCCACACCATCTTCTTCACCACCTGTAATTCCTAATTCAACTTCCAGTGTCATGCCTACTTTCGACATTCTTTCCAGATATTTTTTGGAAATTTCCATGTTTTCTTCCAAAGGTTCTTCTGATAAATCCAACATATGGGAACTATAAAGTGTTTTTCCGGTTTTATGATAAAAATCCTCATTGGCATCCATCACTCCGTCTATCCATGGCAATAAATTTTTTGCACAATGGTCGGTGTGTAAAATGATGGTTGCGCCGTAAGCTTCAGCCAAAGTATGTATATGCAATGCTCCGGCGATCGATCCTTTTATTGCGGCCAATTGATTTTCACCTTTTAGCCCTTTTCCGGCATTAAAAACCGCTCCTCCATTGGAAAATTGAATGATCAAAGGCGAATTTACCTGAACCGCAGCTTCCATCGCTGCGTTTACAGAATCCGAGCCAATTACATTACAAGCAGGTAAGGCATAGTGATTTTCTTTGGCATCTTGAATGATTTCTTTAACTAATGAACCGGTTGCTACACCGGCTGGAAATTTTCTACTCATAACAAACTTTTTGGTGCTTTAACTTCTGACAAATATAAAGAACATATTTTTAAAAAGGGTAATTAATTCCAAATGCTAAGCGGGGTTTCAGTATATTGAAATTATCAAATTGCCAACGGTCACCCAGCGGATAACTCGGGTCATGAATTTTATAAGCCAAATCCAAACGAATGATCAAATAAGTTAAGTCCAAACGCAATCCGAATCCGGAACCTATCCCTAATTCTTTATAAAAATCCCCGAATTTAAAAAGGGTCAATTCGTTGTCCTTGTCCGTCCCCCAAATATTTCCGGCATCCACAAATAAGGCACCGTGAAATAAATCGGTCATTTTAAATCTATATTCGACATTGAACAATAATTTCAACCTTTCAATTGCAAAAACATCATCTCCGCCGGCATATCGCGGGAAATCGGAAGGGCCTAAAGTGGCAGCCGTCCAACCTCTGACATCGTTGGCTCCACCTGCCGTATAACTACGGGAAAATGGGATGAATTCTGTATTGCCGTATGGCTGGATGATACCGAAAAATGCCCGGGTTGCAAGGGTAGATTTGGAATTGAAATTAAAATATTTGCGCACATCCACATCCAATTTCACAAATTGAGAATAAGGAACGTTAAAAACCATTCCGGATTCATCTCCTTGAGCGGTCTCTGTTTTGTAAAATCCAAAAGCATTATCCAATAAATTCAAAATATTACCGGCTGTCTCTATTCTTCCTCTGAAAAACCATGGATTTTTTACATTTCGCCTTTGGCTTTGGTCCCAGGTATATTGATAAATCAAGGAAGTTACCAGTACATCTTGTGAGATCGTTGTACGCCGGAAGTTCATGTTTTCAAATATGGACAAGGATTGCAAACCATTTTCATCCAGTGAATCCAAAAAGGCTTGATCATTATAAATCATATTGATCACCTCTCCATCAGACAATTCTCCATTAAAATGTTGTATAGCCGCACCAGGGTTATACATAAAATAATATTGGTTAAAGAAATGGTCCTTTATATTTTTATCTCCTTCAAAAACACTGAAATAATTTTCCTTTTGTAAATTATTGACAAATTCCGTGTTCAAAATGCTGAGCATATGGGAATGCGTATCTCTATATGAAATATTATAATCCAAACCGGTCGAATAAGTCACACGCCCCAGTCCTATATTTCGCTGTACGGAAGTCCCGATCCTGAAATCGGTTTGTTTATAAAATCGTTTGGGGAAAAGTTTATCCGTTTTTAAAGGAAACAACAAATACGGAAATCCCAATTTGGACTGAAAAGCCAGCTCAAAGGCATTAAAAAAACTACCATCGTCCGTAAATTTCTTATTGACATTTCCCAGTGTTCCTCTTACGGTTGTTTCCAGATTTTCTCCGCCTCTGAACAGATTTCGGGCGACCAATGACACACGCGGAGAAACCCCGAAATTCATAAATTCAGACCAGGAAAGTTCGGCTCCGTAAAATAAATCGTATTTCTTTTTTGCCCGGAAATATAAATCTACATCCAGGATGCTGTCATTTTCGATTAAATCCGGATTTTCTTTGTTCCAGCTATGACTAAATGTAGTCAGACTAATTCCTTCTCTTTTGGCAAAATTCCGTTTGGTCTGGGTTTCGGAAATCAAACGATACAAGGATGAATCCCGGATTACCAACGCATCTGTAAAGAATTTAGGCCGGTATTTCATTTTGGGATCTACATAATGCAGATGGTATCCTTCATAAATGGTATCAAAATAAACCGGTTTTTCTTGTCCTTCCGGAACAGGATCGGAATCGGGATAGAGATGGATATTTCCATAACGGTATTTGGCAAATTTTTCCTTTACTTTTATGGAATCTTTATCGGCTCCTTTAGGGATTAACAATGTGATAGCCAATTGTTTATCGCTCAAAGTTGTATCAGCCGTAAATTCGATGGCTTGTCCGTTTTCGTTGAATTTCCAATAGCCACGATTTCGCAAAGATTCTTCTATTTTATCCTTTTCCTTTACAAAATTGTCCATGTCATAACGGTCTCCCACTTTGATATTGGAACCTCTTTTCAACAAATTTTCATATTGCCGTAAAACAGCTGTATCTTTTATGATATGGCCATAGGATTCGATGAGAGAAGCTTCACCCGGTTGGATGTGATAGATGACTTTACCTTTTTTTGCTGCACTGTCCAGATCGTGTTCAGAATTCACTTGCGCATCAAAATATCCCCGATCGAAATAATAATTCTCCAAATTTTCTTCCGAAAAAGCTGACATCGCTGTATCGACCAATACGGGCGGTTCGCCTTGGTTGTATCGAAATCTTTTTAGCCAAAGCGAATTTCCGGCATATTCTCCCAAACCATTTTTCTGAAGCAAACTGTCCAATGACTCCTGGGTTCTTCTTTTTTTGGTCAAATCATAATATTCGGCAAAAGTGGTGTCAAATTTAGCCGGAACCGAATTGTACAACAATAATTTTAAAGGCATCAGACCAAAAAGCAAACCACCGTTAGGACGTTGTTTTACATAGTTGGGAAGTTCGGAGGCAAAGGGTTTTCCTTTTTCTTCAAATTTAAATTCGTTTTTGGTAAGCAAATGTTGGCCTTCAGGCACTTTTTTTGTCACCTGACAGCTATAGACTATCATGGACAGAATAACGAATAATGCTATCTTTGCATTTAGATACTTCATTTCAGATGCTTACAAATAATGAAACCAAACTAATCAAATCTTTGGTCAAAAAAAAATTTAGGCAAAAATACAACAACTTTATTGTAGAGGGTGTTAAAATCATCCATGAAGCACTAAAGAGCGAGCTAAAAATTCATAAAATTTATACGACCGATGTCATTTTTGATGGAAATAATACTTTAACCGAACTGATTTCTGAAAGTGAATTAAAAAAAATCAGTCAATTGGTACAACCCAATACAGCGCTGGCTTTATGTGAAATACCGAAAGAAAAGCCCATTCAAACAGAAGGATTGATATTGGCTTTGGATGACATACGGGATCCCGGAAATCTAGGAACTATCATCCGTCTGGCTGATTGGTTTGGCATCAATCAAATCATTTGTTCACCCGAAACCGTAGATATGTATAATCCAAAAGTCATCCAGGCTTCGATGGGTTCTTTTCTGCGTGTTCAGATAAATTATGTGGATTTGAATGAATTTTTCCAAACCTACTCCTACCCTGTTTTGGGAACTTTTATGGAAGGAAAAAACATTTATCAAACGCATTTTCCCGAAAAAACCGCTTTGATATTGGGAAATGAGGCCAACGGGATTTCAGAAAAATTATTACCTCATATCACTGAAAAAATAAGTATCCCGCGACTGGGAAAGCTGCAACAGACGGAAAGTTTGAATGTTGCGATGGCAACCGGAATAATTTTGGGAGAAATGGCTTCTTGTCATTTTCAAAAGAATTCTTAGCAAAAAGTTAAATTTTTGTTTTGGAAAATAGTTTTGCAGTAATTTGGCTCGCAATCAAAACACACAAACAGAAATTTGGACATGAAAAAATGGAATTGGCTCCTACTTATCCTTATACTTATAAGTTGCACACAGTGTAAAAATTCCAGAAATGACCAACTTCAAACTTCCGAATTAAAAAATGATTCCATCCCCAAGTTTGATTCTTTAGATTGGGCCAACGAATATAAGTTTCAAAAGATCAATCTGCTCGATAAAGCAAATAAATACCGTTTTTTGGATAAATTTTATCATGACTTTTGGATGCATAAAAATGTAAGTGGCGGATTTCTCGTTGCCCAACACGGAGAAATCATTTATGAAGGTTATTCGGGTTTTTCCGACATAGAAAAACAAATTCCACTGACAGCCGAAACCCCCATTCATATCGCATCGATTACCAAAGTATTGACTGGTTTGGCCGTATTAAAATTGATCGAATTTGACAAGATCAAATTGAACCATAAAGTTTCAAAATATCTGGAAGGCTTTCCTTATGAGGATGTAACGATTGAAGATTTGCTCAATCACCGCAGCGGTCTGCCTAATTATTTGCACTTATCGGATGACAAAAAATATTGGGACAATTCAAAAATGATGACCAATCAAGATGTCTTGAACATCCTGATTCAAATGAAACCTGAAGCGACGGGGCCGGCCGGGAAAAATTTCTCTTATAACAATACCAACTTTGTGCTGTTGGCACTTATCATCGAAAAAGTGACCGGATTGCGTTATCCCGGAGCCATGAAAAAAATGATTTTTGACCCTCTCGGGATGAAAAATACTTTTGTGATGGAATTTGAAAAAGATGCTGACCGCGTTTCAAAATCCTATTATAACAACGGCCGACCTTGGAATTATGACCATCTTGATATTACCTATGGTGATAAAAATGTTTATTCCACGCCGAGGGATTTATTTAAAATGGATGTGGCGATGTATTCCGATAAGTTTTTACCAAAAAAATTAAAAGATAAAGCATGGAAAGGGTATAGTTACGAATCGAAAGGAGTCAAAAATTATGGGTTGGGAATACGTTTGATGGAATGGGAAGATGGAGGGAAAATCCTTTACCACAACGGTTGGTGGCATGGTAATAATTCAACCTATGTGCGGGATTTTGAAAATGAAGCGACCATTATTTCACTTGGAAACCGTAAAAACAGAACGATTTATAGCACTTTCCGTTTGGTGAGTTTATTTGGGGATTATCCTTTTCAATTTCCGGATGCTTCCGACGCAAGTTCAGGAAAGGGCGAGGATTCCTTAAAAAATCTCGACAAACAGATGGACAGCGTGAAACAAAAAACACGGGAAGAACGTGTAGAAAAAACCAAACAAAAAGTGGATTCGCTTCAGAAAGAAAATAAAAAACGGCAGAAAAAATAACCTCAAACAAAAAACCCACTGACAATCAATGGGTTTCATTTACATTTCGCAGAGAGGAAGGGATTCGAACCCTCGATACAGTTACCCGTATACTACCTTTCCAGGGTAGCTCCTTCAACCACTCGGACACCTCTCTGTTTGGGTTGGCAAATGTAAAAAAATAAATTTAGTTTGTATCAATATTCTTTTAAATAGGTCAATTCTCCCCTTAAATCCTTTTCATATTGTTTTTTAAATTCTTCCGGCGAAAGATTTTGTCCTAAAAGATAAATGGTTTTGGCAACGGACGCTTCTGTCGTCAAATCAAATCCGTTAATTGCACCGATTTCCTGAAAAATCTCACTCGTTTCATATCGGCCGATTTCCACCATTCCTCCGGCACATTGCGTATTGATGATAAACATTAATCCTTCTTTGGTTTTATTTCGAAGCAATTCTTTGAACCAATCAAATGAAAAAATATTTCCTGAGCCAAAGGCTTCAATGATCATCACTTTCATGTCTTTTGTTGCCAACATATTTTCTATAAATGCTCTAGACATACCGGGAAAAATTTTCATCAATCCCAAATCTGTATTCAAATTTGTATCAATAGAAAAAGGAATCGTTTCGTCCTCGCTCCGCAAAACATGAGACCGGACATCCAATCTGATTCCTGATTCTCCCAAATCCGGATAATTAGGAGATGCAAAAGCATCAAAATTCTCAGCGCTAATTTTAGTCGTTCGGTTGGCGCGTAAAAGCCTGTATTCGAAATATATACACACTTCTTTTATGCTGGGTTTTCCATTTTCCCTTAAAGAAGCAAAATGAATAGAGGTAATCAGATTTTCCTTTGCATCTGTCCTTAAATCGCCCACTGGCAATTGTGAACCTGTAAATATGACCGGTTTTTGCAAACCTTTCAACATGAAACTCAATGCAGAGGCCGAATAAGCCATCGTGTCGGTTCCGTGAAGCACCACAAAACCATCAAATAATGAATAATTTTCCCGGATAATTTTGGCCAGCACTATCCAGTGATTGGGATTCATGTCAGACGAATCAATGGGATGAGTAAATCCTGTAAATTCTATTTCGCTGTCTATCAAGCTTAGTTCCGGGATATGTTTCAGGAGATTTTCAAAGTCAAATGGTTTTAAGGATTGGGTTTCATAATCCTTGGCCATCCCTATCGTCCCTCCGGTGTATATCAATAATATTTTGGTTTTCATGTTCAATTTTACGTGACGGCAATTTAGAGATTTCAAGTATTATGAGCAATAGTTCCTAGTTTTTGAAATAAAAAGGAATTTGAAATGTTGAAATTGTTAAAATATTAAGAAATTTTAGGTTTAATTTAAAATTTATGGAACAATAATTGTTTACTTTTACTCCACTATTAACCAATAAAAAATAGAAAATTATGGGATTATTTTCATTTATTAAAAATGCTGGCGAGAAAATCTTCGGAGGAAATGAGACTCCGGAAGAAAAAGCTCAAAAAGTAAAAGATCATGTTTCCAAATATGGCTTTGACTTATCACAAGTTACCTTTACCGCAAACGGAGATAATATTTCTGTCGGTGGTTCTGCTAAAAATTTGGATGAAAAACAAAAAATTCTTGCAACTGCAGGAAATGTGGACGGAGTTGAAAATGTGGAAGACAATCTGACACTTATCGAACCTTTGAAATTTGAGATGCCGGACTTTTCAAAAACCATGTACACGGTGAAAAGCGGAGACAGTCTATCCAAAATTTCAAAAGAAGTTTATGGTGATCCGAATAAATACAATACCATTTTTGAAGCAAATACCCCGATGCTTTCTCATCCCGATAAAATTTATCCGGGACAGGTATTGTACATTCCACCACAAGGATAAATTACCCAATAGAATCCGGAATTTCTTTTCCGGATTCTGTTTAATTTCTGACCCATAAACTAAAACCTTTTATTTAACGTTATAATCAAGTATAATAAATAAAGTTCTTATGAGATTAACCATTTTTTCAGTAGTTGTAATTTCCGCCATGATTTTGGTGGGATGTGTACCTCAAAAAAAGTACGACGAACTACAAAACAGATTTAACAGTGTCTATGCAGAAAACCAAGGTTGTCAAACCGAATTGGCTTCTGCTAAATCCAAAATTGAAGGTTTGGAAGATGCGATCCGCTCCGAAAGAGGGAATTTGGCTTCTTTGCAAAATGCTTTGGCTGAATGTTTGGCCGGAAGCAAGCAAGGTGGTGCAAACATTGCCAAATTAGTAGACGAAATCAATGCTTCAAACAAATACATCAAACATTTAACTGAAATTAACCGTAAAAATGACTCCTTGAACATGGTGTTGACCAATAATTTGACACGTTCATTGAGCCGAGAAGAGTTAAAAGATGTGGATGTTCAGGTTTTAAAAGGAGTTGTATTCATTTCATTGTCTGACAATATGTTATACAAATCAGGTAGCTACGAAATCAGCCCTGCTGCAAATGAAACCCTTTCAAAAATTGCAAAAATCATCAAAGATTATAAAGATTATGATGTAATCATTGAAGGTAATACTGACAATGTTCCAATCAATAAAACAAACATCCGTAACAACTGGGATTTGAGTGCTTTGCGTGCTTCCTCCGTTGTTCAGGAATTGCAAAATGCGCATGGTGTTGATCCAAAACGTATGACTGCAGGTGGACGTGGTGAATACAATCCGGTTGCTTCAAATGCAACAGATGCCGGACGTGCTAAAAACCGTCGTACGCAGATCATCATCACGCCTCAGTTAGATGAATTCATGGAGTTGATCGGACAAGCACCGGAAACAGGTGATGTTAAATAATCAATTGGATTCCAATAAAAATATGGCGGGCTTTTTATGAAAGTCCGTCTTTTTTTTGGTCCAATTTTTTATGGAGGCTGTCAGTATAAATTCATCTTCCATCGTCAAATTAGCTGCAACACAAAGGTTGGTGGAAGGTTGACAATATCTCACCAAATCCTCCAAAAGTTGGTTGTTGCGATAAGGCGTTTCCATAAAAATTTGGGTGCAATTTGAACTTCTACTTTCCTGTTCCAATTTTTGAATGGCTTTTTTCCGTTCAGGCTTATCAATCGGCAAATAACCATGGAATTTGAATTGCTGTCCGTTCATGCCGGAAGCCATCAATGCCAGAAGAATGGATGACGGCCCCACCAACGGAACGACCTGAATTCCTTTTTCATGCGCCAATTTCACCAATTTGGAGCCCGGGTCTGCCACCGCCGGCAAACCGGCTTCCGAAATGATTCCAATGGGTTCTTCTCTTCCAAATAATTTGGCTAATTCAAATAATTCTTCACCCGAAGTATTTTTATCCAAAATATGAATTTCCAATTCAGATTGCTTCTTTTCGGGTAAAACCGTTTTGATAAATTTTCGGGCCGATTTTTCATTTTCCACCACGAAAATTTGAATTCGCCTTAGAATTTCCAAATTAAAATCGGGCAAAGATTTTTTAAAATCATCATTTCCCAGCAAATTGGGAATCAAATAAAGTTGGGACTTCATGATTTTTTCAATTGAACCAGAAAATTATCGGTAGCTTTATCCAAAAGTTGGAACACATTTTCAAATCCATCCTCCCCACCGAAATAAGGATCGGGAACATCAGCATCATCCAGAATCAATCGGACCTTTTTTCTTTGCTCCTCATTTTCTGCCAGTTTTATTACCGTATCATAATTGGAGGAATCCATCACAAAAATTAAATCAAATTTTTTAAAATCATCCGGTTGGAATTGTCGCGCACGCTGTTTGGATATATCGATTCCGTATTTTCGGGCAATTAAAACAGAGCGTTCGTCGGGGGATTGTCCTACATGCCAATTACCGGTTCCGGCAGATTCAATGAGAAATTCCTCGTTTAATTTGGATTGCAAAATACCTTCCGCCAATGGTGACCGGCAGATGTTTCCCAAACAAACCATTAAAATTTTCATGGTATTTATTCTACCGAAATTTTACGATTGAGGTCCTCCACATATCCTCTGAAAACTTTATCGGTCTCCGATAGGTTTTTTACAGTTTTACAAGCATGCAATACGGTAGCATGATCACGGTTCCCAATTTGTGAACCTATACTGGAAAGTGAAGCTTTTGTATATTTTTTTGCAAAATACATCGCCAATTGGCGCGCCTGAACAACGTCGCGTTTTCGGGTTTTGGACTGGATCTGATCAAATGGTATTTTGAAATAATCACTTACCATACGCTGAATATAGTCGATGGAAATTTCTTTTCTCGTATTGTTGATGAAATTGGCCAATGTTTTTTGAGTCAATTCCAACGTGATTTCCTTTTTATTGAGCGTAGCCTGAGCGATGATGGAATTCAATGAGCCTTCCAGTTCGCGGACATTTGATTTTATGTTTTTGGCGATATGATCGATTACTTCTTCCGGAATTTCGATTCCGTCCTTTTCTACTTTGTGTTTCAGAATCGCAAAACGGGTTTCATAATCCGGCGCTTGTAAATCTGCTGAAAGTCCCCATTTGAAACGCGAAATCAATCTTTGTTCCATATCCTGAATATCCACAGGCGGTTTGTCAGATGTAAGGATGATCTGATTCCCTTTTTGATGTAAATGATTGAAAATATGGAAAAAGGCTTCCTGGGTTCCTTTTTTACCGGAAAGGAATTGAACATCATCGATGATCAAAATATCAATCATTTGGTAAAAATGAATGAAATCATTCCGGTTATTGCTCTGAACGGCATCTATGAACTGCTGTGTAAATTTCTCAGTCGAAACATACAATACGGTTTTGTCAGGATGGTTTTCTTTGGCTTCCAAACCTATGGCGTGTGCCAAATGCGTCTTCCCCAATCCTACTCCGCCATAAATAAACAAAGGGTTAAAGGAAGTTCCTCCCGGACGTTTGGCTACAGCCTTCCCTGCTGAACGCGCCAGCCGGTTGGTTTCACCCTCTATGAAATTATTAAAATTATTGGACGTATTGAGCTGAGAATCGATTTTTATTTTCTGCAAACCGGGAATGATAAAAGGGTTTTTCACCTTTTTACTGTCGATAGGCATAGGTGCATCTATCTCCTGCAGCTGAATTTTTTCTCGGTTGGAACTTGGTATTTTTACGGTATAGGGATCTTTACCTGAATATTTCTGATCCATTACGATACTGTAAACTAACTTTGCTTCTTTACCTAATTCTTTTTGCAAAGCAATTTTTAACAATTTGATATAAT
>JBEBVY010000002.1:0-85188 GCA_040392505.1 Moheibacter lacus
ATAATCAATCCATTATTTATATAAAAAAACCGCCTCAGTTGTGAGACGGCTTCATCATTAACAACATTTAAGTAAAACATTTACTTCTTAAGAATTTTAAAAGTCTCAACTTTATTGTCTTCTAAAACAATTCTGAAAACATAGTTTCCTTTTGGTAATTCAGAAATATTGATTTTTGAATCTACCACAAATGGTATTTTTTTCACCAATTGACCATTCATGTTAAAAATTTCAATTGAATTAATTTTATTTTTAGAATCGATGAAAAGAAAATCTTTTGTCGGATTTGGATAATAGGCGAAATCTATATTTGATACATCATCCATTCCTAATGTTGCACATTCGCCATCTAAACTCATAATTCCTTCTAAGGATAGACCGTAGCCATAATCATATTCGTTCCAGGAATTGCCCCCATCTGTTGATTCCCAAGCCGGAAGTGTCCGAGGAGAATAATAGATATAGGAGGCCCAAGAAATTTCACCCCCACCAACAGAAGGCTCGGCGTTGATGGCAACCCAATATTTTTTATCAGATGTAGAAGATGCCGGGAAAATGATGGAATTGGGTAAAGTTATTTCTACTGAATAGACAGGATAATTAAAATAACCATGCGTTCCAATCTCTACTATATTGGTAGGAGTTAGACCTTCTATTGTTTCCCCAATTTGTGTTTCCACTCCGGATTCACCCTCATAAAAACGAATATCAAATGTCGTAGGTTCGTCAACCGAAGAAATAACCTCCAAATTGATTTTTTCCAATTTTAATTGGGTATTGGCCAATACATTGAAGTCATTTGCCGCTCGATTACCTCCCGAACTATCGAATGAAAGTCCTGTGCGGATATTGCCTTCATGAGTGGGTTCACAAGCATCATAATTGTCTGCCTCACATGAAATATCCAAATTAAATGCACCCATAGAAGTATTATATCCTTCCACCATAATGTAATAAGTAGAAGTACCGTCAGAATAAAAAGTTAGTTCGGACTGGGTTTGACAAAAATCATCATTGAATATTATTTCGTTGGACAAAGAGCAGTCGGTAAAAACTCTTATAGTCGTGTCATATAGTGAATTACATAAAGACAACGTAATGTGTTGAGGCTCGCCAGAACCAGTAAATTTATAATATACGTCATTGGCTAAATTCCCACCGGTGTCGGTTGCAAAATAAGTATTTCCAGAAACAGATTCTCCACAATTAACCGCTATTGCATTGGCACAAGTATCATTTTGTGGTGGCCCTAAAATCGCACTACACATTAGATATTTTGAGCGGTTGGTCGATTCGGAATACGTACATTGCTCATCCAAATGCATATAATAACGAATCGTTTGATCCACAGCCGATACAAAATTTACGGAACCAATTCCGGAAGCCAAAATCTCTGTTCCGCCTTCGTTTGAAATGGTGATGAAGTCTGTTTCAACAGAGCTGGAAAACACATATTCTTTTTCCGTAGAAAGATTGACAACTGAATATTCTCCTGTTTTGGCAGTTGATGAAATTAATTCGGGTTCTCCAGAACATTCCGGATTGAAAGTTGTGGCAGGAAATTGTCCTAAAGGCGCCTCCAAACAACCATTGATACTATTTCCACATTCCAAATTGGAATGGGTGGCTTCTTGACCGGGAATTATTTGGCCCATGGCTATGATTTCGGTTCCATTGGCAACAGTATAAGTCAAAGAACCGCCGAATGTATCTTCCCCAGAAACAATGTGAAACTCAACCGGACCGGCAAACGTAATCTGTTTGAGGTCATAGAATCCATCGGTAATGTATTGTCCCCCGGACAATAACACCAAATCACCATGGTTTAAGTTCCAAGAAATGAAATGTCCATAGGTTTGTCCACTTACGATTACCGTCCAATCACAGGTTTCTTCTATTTCAATTTCACAATTTGCAGTTCCGGGACCTGAAATAGTAGTGGTAAAGGCACCAAAATCCGTAGGCTCATATCCTGTTGTGACTAAATAATAGGAAACACCCACTTCTAAATCTGTAAGAATTTGAGAGGTACCTGATTCCTCAAAATCATCATTTCCAGCTACAAAATTCACCAATGGATTAATTTGACTGAAATTATTTTTATAAAGAAAAATCATTCCATCCCATCCAGTTTGGGTTGAATTAAAGGTATAAGAACCTGCTGTATCAACTGTAAAAGGACCATAAACCGAATAAGTTACTCCTATTCCGTTTGCATCCATTCCCGAACCATCGGAAAGGGGTCTATCCCAAATCGGGCCATTTGTAGTATCCCCATCTAAATCACAATTCCCACCTGAAACCGGAGCCTCTTCTGTTACAAATGAAACCCAATACATTTCTACAACTGAGGTTCCTATGGTTCCTAAAAGAGTCGTCATTCCGGTTTCTACGTTTACAGAACGCAATTCAGAGTACAATGTGTCAAAATTAAAAGCTGTCATATAAATGGTATCGGACTCCGGGTCCCAACTCATGCCTTGGTTAAACTCAGCATTAAAACCTACGTACCCAATGTAGCTTGACTCTCCCGTACTTAAATTTATTCCATATAACACATCAGTATAATCATACAAATAAGCATTTCCATTTCCATCAATGGTAAAACCTAAAGTTTCCCCGGTGAGATTCATGTATCCAATAAACGATATAGTTAACTCCAAAGGATCAATAACAAACAAGGAATTACCGGAAACAGCATACAACGTATTATCAACAGGATTAAAAGCAATTTCTGTAATGAAATCAGTAACAAAACTGGTCAAATAAGTACTTTCTCCAGTTGTGATATCCAAGGAATAGAATCCGCCGTCCATTCTTAAAGTATAGGCTTCTGTAGGATCATTGGGATTAATAGCTCCGGCATATTCATTGGGATCACCGGGGCCAAAAACATTTAACAAAGAGGGCACAGTTATGTCAAAGCTCACGTTACCAGGCATGAAAGCCTCATAACCATAGGCTTTTGTAATATATTCTAATTCGTTGTTTTCAAATGGGTTTGTACCCAATTGAATTTGCATGGTGTTTTGGATGGATTTGTAGTCCTGTAAAAGCGATAATTCGGAATCCGTAAAATAATTTCGCAATGATCCGGATTGGGAACCAAGAGACTCCAATTTGGTCATCAAATCATCAAAATCTGTACTAATTGATTGCGCATGTAGTTGTGATTGAATATTCAAAATATTAAATAACAACAAAAAAGTAAAAAATAAATTTTTCATGTGTTTTTGTTAATTTTTACCAAAACTATTATAGAACAATCCAAAATTGAATCATGTCATGCTTTTTCCATTAAATTGAAATCCGAATCTCTTTTATTTTATTGAAAATCAATATTTTGTAAAATGGAAATTTATTCGCGCGTCCAAATGAATCTATAAAAATGAATCGAAAAAATGAGAATTTAACTCAAATTTTAATCTGTTCAAGATTGATTCATCGCTAATAATGGTTCAATAAATTCTCTTGAATTGGCCAATCTCGGAACTTTATTTTGTCCGCCTAATTTCCCCCTAGATTTCATCCAATCAAAAAACAAATCGGGTTTGGCAACGTGAAGTTTTAATTGATTTAGCGTGATATTTTTGTAGCGTTTTGCTTCGTAGTCTGAATTGAGTTCCTGTAAGGTTTCATCTAATACTTGAGCAAAACCTTCGATGCTTTCTGGCATTTTCTCAAATTCGATAATCCATTCATGCGCTCCTTTTTCGTTTCCTTCCATATAAATAGGAGCCGCTGTAAATTCTTTGATGATAGCGCCGGTTTTTTCACAAGTTCGTTTCAAACCTTCTTCTGCATTTTCAATGATGAGTTCTTCGCCAAAAGCATTGATATAATGTTTAGTTCTTCCCGAAACAATAATTCTAAATGGATCTTTGGATGTGAATTTCACAGTATCTCCAATGATGTAACGCCATAGACCATCGTTGGTGGTGATGACAATTGCATAATTTTTTCCGATTTCTACATCTTGAAGCGCCACAATTTTAGGATTGTCTGAATCGATTTCTTCCATCGGAATGAATTCGTAAAAAATACCATTGTCTAGTAATAACAACATCTCTTTGGAATCGCTTCGATCTTGGATACCAAAAAATCCTTCCGATGCATTATATAATTCGTAGAAATTCAGTTTTTTGTGGGTAAGGTTTCGATAATTTTCTTCATAAGGTTTGAAACTAATTCCTCCATGAAAAAAGACTTCCAACATTGGCCAAACTTCATCTAATTTTCCTTTACCCGTTTCTGCCAACACATTGTTGAGCAAAACCAACATCCAAGAAGGAACTCCTGTTAAACAACCGATATCTTCTGTGATAACGGCATTGGAAATCGCTTTCATTTTGGTTTCCCATTCGCTCATCAAGGAAATTTGTTTATTGGGCGTATTTCGCAATTCTGCGTAGAAAGGTAGGTTATCAATTAAAATAGCAGACAAATCGCCAAAAAGCGTATCGTATTTTTGATAGATTTCGGAACTTCCTCCCAATCGAAGGTTTTTATTTTTGAAAATTTCGGTGTCTGGATGGTTGTTCAAGTAAATGGCAAACATCATTTTTCCTGCTGCATAATGACATTCATCCAAAGATTCTTCACTGATGGGAATGAATTTACTTTTGGCATTGGTGGTGCCCGAAGATTTCGCAAACCATTTAATTTTACCTTTCCAGCTGACGTCTTTTTCCCCTTTTCGTGCTTTTTCAATAAAAGGTTCAAAATCTTCGTACTTCACAAGGGGCAAATTTGACTTGAAATCTTCATATGTGCCAATGGATTTAAACCCGTATAAATCTCCATACTGTGTGTTTCGAGCAATGGATAAATTTTTAAACAAAATGTTTTCTTGGGTCTCAATTGGGTTTTTAATGAAATTCTCAATTTGGCGCATTCTACTGCTCATTAAAAGCCCCATAACTTTGTTCACCAATCCTTGTGCCGGCATATTTTCGTACTTTTATCACAAATTTAAGGAAAACAATGACTTTTGAGGGACAGATTCGTAAGATGATGGTAGAAAATGGTAATCCAATTCGTTATTACCTAAATCTTAAAGATGATTATATCGATTTAAATCAGCAACTTGGAAAGAAATTGACACTTGTTCATGATCATTATGAATGTTTAGGTTGTGGTTTAAACAAAGAAATTTATCGCATGGGATATTGTCAAAATTGTTTTTTTACCTTGCCCGAAGCCAATGAAAGTATCATTCGTCCCGAATTGTCCAAAGCTCATTTAGGTATACAAGTCCGTGATTTGGAATGGGAAAAAAAGTTTGAATTGCAACCGCATATAGTGTATTTGGCGGTTTCGCCCGATTTGAAAGTTGGAGTGACCCGCGCTACTCAAATTCCTACTCGTTGGATTGATCAAGGCGCCAATGCTGCGATAATTCTGGCTAGAACAGAAAACCGATACGAAGCGGGTATGATTGAGGTGGCTTTGAAAAATGTCACATCTGACAAAACGAATTACCAACGTATGTTGAAAACCGAAAAGGCAGAGGTTGATTTGGTTCATCAAAAGGATTTGTTCAAAGTATATTTGCCTGAAGAGGAGTCCAAATTTTACTTGGATGACAATACAATTTACGAATTTCATTATCCGGTTTTGCAGTATCCGACCAAAGTGAAATCCTTGAATTTGAAAAAAGAAGGTCAATTTGAAGGAATTTTATCGGGAATCAAAGGTCAATATTTACTATTTGAAGACGGAGCGGTTTGGAACGTGAGAGGTCACGAAGGATTTTATGTGAAGATTTCCGTCTAATTAAAAGGAAGTGACATAATCAAACAAATCTTGATTTTCTGGTAGATTTAACTTTTTAGAAATACGTTCTTTTCTTTTTCTACAAGCGTCAATGGTGACATTGAGTAAAGAAGCAATTTCTTTGGTAGATAAATTCATGTAGAGATATGAAATAAATCGTAAATCATTTGCATTCAAATCGGGATGTTTTTCTTTTAGGTTTTTTAAAAATCCTTGATTGACTTCTTCAAAATGAGTGAAAAATTCATTCCATTCGTCGTCATTTTTCAAATGATTTTTAAGGTCTTTCAATTGTTTTTTGAGATGGTTATTTTGTGCAATATCAGAATTATGAGAAAGTTCGTTTAAGACTACTTCGATTAAATCATTTCGAGCCGATAGAGAAAGTGCTTTTGCTGTTAATTTTCGGTTTTTATTTTCCAATTCATTTTTGAGAATTTCCTTTTCTAATAATGATTTCGTATGATGTTCTTCTAGTTCTTTTTCCAATAAAATCTTTTGATTTCGTTCTTTTTCCAGTTCTAATTCAATGATTTTTTGATTGTTTTGATCAATTACTTTTTGCTGCTTCAATCGAGCGAAATAATTGAAAATTGCTACCAAAATGGAAATAATTAAAAGGATAGCAAATATTAAAGCACCAATAAAAATCTTTCTTTCTCGATTGAATTTTTCTTCATTGATGACCAATTCATGTTCTTTATTTTGTAACTCAAATTTAATCCGGCTATTTTCATATAATTGACCATTCTTAATCTTTTGAACACTATCTTTTGCCCACATCATGGAATCTTTATATCCCAATGCTTTTTTTAAATGATTGGATTCTGAATAAATGTTGGCTAAAAGTTGATAGGAATCAAATTTTTCATGAATTCCTGAAAATGAGTCATTTCCAACCAATTCGGCATAATGAATGGCTTTGGAATAATTTTTTTCTTCCATATAAATTTCTGAAACCATTTTTAGAAAACCAATTTTAGCAGGGTGATTTTCAGGACTATTCAGTTTTGGCAATTCATTTAATGAAAGATGGATGGCTTGACTTTTTTGATTTTTAAGCCAAAATATTTTTGCTCTAATAGTTTGAGCAACATAATAATTGATGTTGGGCTCTTTTAAATCTTTAGAAGAAATTTTGAGGTAGCTTTCTGCTTTTTGGGAATTTCCCGTTGCCGCGGCAATGGACGCAACATTTGCTGCATACAAAGGTAAGTTTTTGGAATCATTGTTTTTGAAAGCTATTTCATAGGCTTTTTCAAAATAGGATTCA
This sequence comes from Moheibacter lacus, assembly GCA_040392505.1. Classification (GTDB taxonomy): domain Bacteria; phylum Bacteroidota; class Bacteroidia; order Flavobacteriales; family Weeksellaceae; genus Moheibacter; species Moheibacter lacus_A. The sequence continues at coordinate 7,049 of JBEBVY010000002.1, forward strand.
GCTTTTTTGTAGTCCTTTTCTTTGTAATATAAGATAGCTATACTATTTAAAACTATGATTTCATCTTTGGGCTCAAGTTTTTCAATTGCAATTTTATGGGCAATTAAATAATGCTTCAATGCTTCTCCAAAATCAAGCATTAGGTAATAATTTAGTCCAATATTATTATTCGCTAAAAAAGTTTCCTTGTGCCAAGTATTTGTTTCTGCTACTTTTTTAACTTTCGTTAAAAGCTCTAAGGATTTTTCGTGATTTTTTTTGTGTAATTCCTCAATTCCTTCTTCTAAATAAATCTTGATTTCTTCCTTTGTTTGACTATAGAGATGCGTCAGATTCAAAGTGAAAAGGAATAGTAGAATTATATTTTTAGCGAGATTTTTCAAAATTCAGCTAAAAGTACAAATTGTTCTTTGTAAAATTCAAATTGAAAATCGAATATCAGTATGTAATTGAGGTGAATAATCGAAATTTTTAGTTTCCATTAAAAAAAGGGCCGAAATAATTTCGACCCTCCCTAACCAACTTACTTACCAAAAGGCAAGCTTAATTTTTGATTAATTTTTTGGTGTTCTGTTTTCCAGATTGCAATGTAATCTTCAAAATATAAACGGCTTTTGGAAGTTGTAAAACACTAAAAGTCTTATTTGTACTAGATATCAGTAATTTTCCATTGAGGTCATAAACCTCTACTTTTTTTAGGTTTTCTTTGGACTGAATGGATATATGGTTTTTCGCTGGATTGGGGTAAATTTGAATTTCTGATTCGGAATCATCCCAATTAATTAGTGATAAATTCGGATTTACAAATACCATTGCTGAACCTGCATCTTGCGTTTCATTTTCTCCTAATTCATCAAAATCATCACGTGCAACTCCAACTGCGAGAACGCTGTCATGGAAATCGAAACCCCGATGGCGCGGATTTGCAATCCGTGCCTAAACGTATTTTCAATCATGCATTAAAAATACAATTAAAAATCAAATCCGATGATTGTCCCAACCCGAAATAGCAAGCACAATATCAAGTGGTGCATCTAAACCAGCATAATTTCTTGCAGAACTATAATAATAATGTTCAGGTGCTGTAACGATTTTTTCCACAACAGGATTTTGGTGGATGTAGTTGATTTTTTCTTTTATCCATTTATTGGAAAATATTTCCTCTGCATGATATCCATCCTGCCAAACTTTAAACGTTTGAGGTCTTTTCAAATGTTCACATGATTTCTGAAAATAATCCAGCATCCATTCTCTTCTGCTCTCAGGCTCATCCAGAATTGTTTCTATTATTCTTTTAGACGTGAATTTTTTAAAATCCCGCATGATTTCTGATAAAGTAAAATTTCCATCTGCCCTACAAAATAAATGCAAATGGCTGTGCATCAAACAAAATGAAAATAGGGTCAAACCTTTGTTCATTTGACAATGTTTCAAGGAAGAAATGATCAATTCTTTTTGTGCGAATCTAGTAAATACATCCACCCAGCCAACCGTTGTTAAAGTCAAGAAATATGCTTTTTCAATTTCTAATGCTTTGTATTTCGTAGACATTTTTAATGAAAGTTACGGTTTTTTGAGTTTTGAACAAACCTAAATTTCAGGCAAGTAAAGCACGGATTGAACCCGAGGCGAAGCAGAACTGAGCGGAGCTAAATCCGCGCTATCGGGTTGTAGGTGATGCTTTCTATTGCCTTGTTTCTGTCTTTGGCCATGTAACCGTTGGCGTCGTATTCATAGTTGCAATAAGCACGGATTGCAAATCCGCGCTATCGGGATGAAAGACGCAAATTTGATGGAGAAATTCCGGGAAACGGAGTTGGTTTGGAAGGGCTTTCAGAAATGATTTAACCGCGATTTGACATGAAATTATCTTTAGGGTTGGGGTTTATCAAACTCACCTTATTACCTTTGCAAGAAATTTTGGACGATGACAGATTTTTTTTCAAAAATTTCTTTAAAAGAAATCGGAACTTGTTTTGCGGTGTTATTTGCCGTAATTGACATATTGGGAAGTTTGCCTATTTTGGTAAATATCCGAAGCCGTGTTGGATTCATCGAGTCAGAAAAAGCGACAGTGGTTGCGGGTTTAATCATGGTTTCGTTTCTATTTTTCGGAACCAAAATTTTGACTTTCATCGGAATTGATGTTGAATCTTTTGCTGTGGCCGGAGCTTTTGTCATTTTTATCATCGCATTGGAGTTGATTCTGGGCATTCAGATCCATCGTGACACCGCTCCGCAAGCGGCCTCTATCGTTCCGATTGCTTTTCCGCTGATTGCGGGAGCCGGATCGCTAACAACTGTTTTGACCCTTCGGGCAGAATTTGGCGATATCAACATCATCATTGCCATTATCCTCAATATGATTATCGTATATTTGGTATTGCGAAATGCCGGACGACTGGAAAAAATGCTGGGTCCCGGTATCATGTCTGTATTCAAAAAGGTATTCGGTATCATTTTGTTGTCCATTGCCGTTAAACTTTTTGTGTCCAACATCGGCGCGCTTTTCGTACAAAATTTCTAATTATCAATTCTTAAGAATTGGCTTAAAAGACTGAAAATGAAGACATTTGTTTATATTTCCCTCATTATAATTTTGGGCTCGTTTGTATTCAACCTCGTTTCTATGGATTACGAATTGGGGTTGTTGCATGAAGAAAACCGTCCCTATATCATCGGTTTAGGAGCCGGGGTTTGCGGATTGATCCTTTGTGCTATTTTTTTGAAATATTATCGTTTGAAAGCGAATTTAGAGAATCGATCAAAGCAAGCATAGCTTTTTCGATTTTGGAAAAATCCTGTATTTCATGGGTCGAATAAATAAACATCACTTCCAATTTATTTGGAAGTTTCAATTGATGTTGATGAATCCTAAATGCCTCTCTCATCCTACGTTTCAGCAGATTTCTGTCAACCGCTTTTTTGAATAATTTTTTGGGAACGCTGACCGCGATTTGGACGCCGGCCGGTTCGCCGGGTTCAAAGAAAAATACCGATTTGATCGGGAAAGATTGGGCTCTCTTCCCTGAAAGAAAAAGTCGCTCTATCTTTTTTTGGCTTTTCAGCCTTTTATCGGCACCCAATGTAAACTTCATCAATTCCAATTATAATCCTATAATTAATTCAAAGGTAATTCATTCGAAGAAATAAGAAAGAATGTCTAATTTTGTGTACAAATTTAAATTTTTAAGACATGTATCCGGAAGAAATAGTAATGCCCATGAAAGAACAATTAACTTTTAATGGGTTTGAGGATTTGACAACCGCTGAAAAAGTGGATGAAGCGATGAAAAAAGAGGGAACGACTCTGGTGATGGTCAACAGCGTTTGTGGCTGTGCTGCAGGAGCTGCGCGCCCGGGTGTACTTTTATCATTGACAGGTGATAAAGTACCGGACAATTTGACTACGGTTTTTGCCGGATTTGATTTGGATGCGGTCAAACGCGTACGCGAATATTTGATGCCATTTCCACCGAGTTCGCCCGCTGTAGCTTTGTTTAAAGACGGAGAATTGGTGCATATGTTGGAGCGTCATCACATCGAAGGACATTCTGCGCAAGCGATTGCCGAAAACCTCAAAGGGGCTTATGCCGAATTTGTTTAAAATTCTCATTTAAACGATATACAACCCTTTAATTTGAAAGAATTAAGGGGTTTATTTTTTAAAAAATTGTACTTTTATCGCCATATTTTAATCCCAAAATGAAATTAACACACAGCCTTTTTGTCTTCGGAATTTTTATTTCCATCAATCTTTCCGGACAACAACACAACGACTATTATCAGTCATTGGTCAATCAGGTAAGCACCTCCAATTTGCAAACCAACCTGACCACATTTGCCAATTTCGGCGAAAAAGAACTGGGTTCCAATCAAGCCGACAATGCTTTCAACTGGTTGGTGGATTTGTATGAATCCTGGGGCTATACTTCCATTGAACAACATGAAGTTTCAGCTTGGGGAGAAACGGGATATAACCTCATCGTAACCAAAACCGGAACGGTTTATCCGGATACCTATATCATCATCGACGGACATTATGATACCATCAATGGGCCGGGAGCCAATGATAACGGCAGCGGAACGGTGATTTTGCTGGAATTGGCAAGAATCCTAAAAGACATTCCGACCGAATATTCTATCAAATTTATCCATTTTACGGCTGAAGAATGGGGATTAATCGGGAGTTATCAATATGTGGAAGACATCGTTTTGCCACAAAATCTGGACATCAGACTGGTGTTCAATATCGACCAAGTAGGAGGTGTGGCGGGAGAAACCAACGACACCATCACTTGTGAACGAGATGAATCAAACCCCGGTGGGAACAACTCCCAATCCGCTCAATTTACCAATCAATTGATGAATTGCGTTGAACTTTATTCGGATCTGGAAACCAATCTGGGGGAGGCTTATGGTTCTGATTATGTGCCCTTTCAGGAAGAGGGTTATGTCGTGACCGGACTTTATGAATACAACGAATCACCTTATCCGCATAGTCCGGATGACACTTTGGAGCATGTCGATTTTAATTTTATCCACCAAGTTGCCAAAGCCTCGATGGGAGCGCTTTGTCATTTTGCAGTTGTGCAGGAAGACATGGCGGTAAATGATTCTCAATTGGACGTTCTGCGGGTTTATCCCAATCCGGCCGATGATTTATTGACCGTGCAAACCAATTCGAAAAGCATTACACAAATGCAACTGACAGATTTAATGGGAAAAATCGTTTGGACTTCTTCTCAAATTGAAGATGAAACCAAAATTGATACCTCTCATCTTCCCAATGGCGTTTATCTATTGAACCTGACCGGAAATAAAGTGAATTCGTCAAAAAAAATTATCATTCATCATAAATAAACCGCTTTTGTTTACAGGAATAGTTGAAAATATTGCACGGGTTGAAAAAATAGAAAAAGAAGGAAGCAATCTTCATTTCTGGTTAAGTTGTGATTTTACAAACGAATTAAAAATCGACCAAAGTGTTTCTCATAACGGAGTTTGTTTAACCGTTGTAGAAATTTCCGACTCGGCATATAAAGTTACCGCCATCGACGAAACGCTGAAAAAGACCAATTTAGGCCAAGTTTTCATAGGGAGCAAAGTCAACTTGGAACGATGCATGCGTCTCAATGACCGATTGGACGGACACATCGTACAGGGTCATGTGGATCAAACGGCTGTTTTAAAATCAGTGGAGAATGAAAACGGAAGCTTTTTATTAAATTTTCAGTATGATGAAAATTCAACCGGAAACGTTACGGTTCCCAAAGGATCCATTTGTGTGAATGGAGTCAGTCTGACCGTAGTCAGTTCTCAAATTGGCGCGTTTTCAGTCGCCATCATTCCCTACACTTGGGAAAATACCAATTTACATGAATTGAAACCCGGAGAAACCGTAAATTTAGAATTTGATATCATCGGAAAGTACATACAGCGTTTGATGAACCGATAAAATATGATAACCCGGCTTAATTTATCCCAAAGGATTTTTGCTGCGATGTTTTTAGTCCTGCTATTTACGTCAGTTTCCATTATTTTTATTACTACCTATAATTTTCAGGAACAAAACCGGATTTTTGCTGAAGAACTGCTCAAGGCAAAAGAAAAGCAAGTGATCGCCGCCATCGATTATGAGCTGGATCGTTATCCCAATCTGGCGACAGACCAAAATATTTATGATGTTCTGGAAAACGTTATTCTCGGTATTTCAGATATTCATAAAACCGACATTAATGTTTTTGATGTCAGAGGAAATCTGATGCTCACCACCGAATCTGCAGATATTCCGGCTCGTGTTTTACCCGACCGCGTTCTGGACAGTTTGTCCCGAAATTTGGAATATTTGGAAATCCCTGTTGACGTCGGCAGGGGAAAAACTTATCTGGCTACTTATCAATACATTAACAATTATAAAGGCGAGCCTGTTGCCATCGTAAACCTTCCGTATAAATCGGAAGATTCACTATTTAAAGATAATATGTATGCGCTTTTGAGCCGTTTTGCCGGACTCTTGATTTTGGTGTTGATTGTCGGAGGATTTCTATCCTGGATCATGGCCAAACAAATCACCCGGAAAATAGCATTAATAGCCGGAAAAATCAAACAAACCGATGTGGTAATCCACAACAAACCCATCATTTATCAACAGAAAGATGAGTTAAAACCCTTGGTTGATTCGTACAACGAAATGTTGGAAAAATTGAACCATCAGTCCAATTTACTGGCTATTACGGAGCGGGAAGAAGCCTGGCGCGAAGTTGCAAAACAAGTGGCCCATGAGATTAAAAATCCGCTGACGCCTATGCGCATGATGATTCAGAATTATGTGCGCAAATACAGCCCTGACGACCCCGAATCAAAAGAAAAGCTAAACGATCTTTCCGAAACCCTTGTAACCCAAATCGACACTATGTCAGCCATAGCAGAGGCTTTTTCTGACTTTGCCCGTATGCCTTTACGAAAAGACGAGGAAATTGATGTGGTGGATACCATCGAAACCGCTTTGGAAATATTTCCGGAGAAAACCATACAATTTGATTCCTCGATAAAGGAATTAAAAATTCATTTTGATAAAATTTATTTAATCCGAATCGTGACCAATCTGGTGAAAAACGCCATTCAGGCCGTTCCACTTGAACGAAAACCGGAGATTCATGTCAATTTGCAGAAGATGAAAGATCTAGTGGTGATACGCGTTTCGGACAACGGAGTCGGAATCGCCCCCCATTTAGGTGATAAAATCTTCGAACCCAAATTTACGACAACCACGGGAGGAATGGGGTTGGGCCTGGCCATGGTTAAAAAAATAGTGGAAGACTATAACGGCAGCATACGTTACCAAAGCGAAGAAGGCCGTGGAACCGAATTTATCATAAAATTTCCGCATGCGAAAATCGGTTTTTAAATTCAAAGAATTTGAAGTGACCCATGAAAAATCGGCCATGAAAATCGGAACGGATGGCGTCTTGCTCGGTGCCTGGGTCCATGCTCCCGCCTGTGGGACAGCCGTGGAAAACCCCAAAAAAATCCTCGACATCGGAACCGGAACCGGATTAATTGCCCTGATGCTTGCCCAACGTTTTCCCAATGCGCAACTGAAGGGAATTGAAATCGATAAAAATGCTTCTGAGGAAGCTAAGCACAATGTTTCTGAAAGTAAATTCGGCAAAAGGATTTCGGTTGTGCAAACGTCCTTGCAAGACTTTGTCTCAGACGAAAAATTTGATTTGATCCTAAGCAATCCGCCGTTTTTTGAATTGACGCACAAAGAAACTTCGGCAAGAAATAAAGCCCGGCAACAATCGGATTTGACTTTTGAAGAATTGATTTTTTATGCTGAAAAATTATTGGCCAAAAAAGGAAAATTATCCATCATAATTCCTTTTGAATCAGTATCTTATTTTACAGAATTGGCATCCAAATTCCATTTATTTCCGGAAAAAATAACTCATGTAAAAGGAAATGAAAATGCTGCTTTTAAAAGAAGTTTACTGTTGTTTTCACGAGACAAATCCGCCGTTCAAACCGATGAATTGACCATCGAGATTTCCCGAAATGTTTATACAGAAGATTACATTTCACTCACAAAAGATTTTTATTTGAAGATGTGAGAAGTGATTTCCAATTCCCTACCATTTCAAACCAATCTAAAATATTTTAGTTTTAAATTAATTAATTGGTTTACAACTATTTTATCTGAATAAAATTTCACTTTTGAATTCCCTGAAATTCCTTCCACCAAATAGTCCCGTCCTTGAAAACCGACGTCAGTTATTCTGAATTCCGTTCCGCTTTTATCTTCTATAATTTCTTCCGGATAAATAATCGCTTTTTTCGTTTCGGGAATTTCTACCTGAAACAGATCTTTCATTTCTTCCGAATTCAAAACGGAATATTCGCCAAGTAAACTTGCCACATATTCATTTTCCGGCTGATTTCTTAGATTTTCAGGCTGCGCATTCTGAAGAATAATTCCTTCTCTGAGCACGATAATTTTATCGGAAAAACCCAGTGCATCATTTGCATCGTGTGTAGTCAAAATTACGGTGCAGCCGGTTTTTTTTGCCCAGTTCCAGATACTTTTCCTGATTTCAAATTTAAGCGGTTGATCCAAATGGCTATAGGGTTCGTCGAGCAGAAGCAGTTTAGGTTTTGCGGCAAGCGCCCGGGCTATAGAAACCCTTTGTCGTTGTCCGCCGCTGAGTTTCGTAGGAAATTCATTTTTATAATCAAGCAAATTAACGACTTCCACCGCCTTTTCTATGGTTTCATTTTTCAACGATAAATCAAAGTTGCTCAAGTATTTTCCCACATTTTCAGCTACTGTTACATAATCCAGCAAATCAAATTCCTGCGGAACGAACTTCATCTCGATGTGACCCGGAATCAAATTAAATTTGGGGCCGGTTACTTTTAGTTCTTCAAAAATTATTTCTCCGGAAATTTCGTCTTCCAATCCGTAAATCAATTTCAGCAATGTAGATTTTCCGCTGCCGCTTTCGCCTAAAATGGAAATAAATTCTCCATTCAGAACTTCAAAATTCAGATTTTGGAGTATCATTTTCTGTGGGTGAAAACTGAAATTGAGATGGTTTACTTTGAGCATAAAATCAAATCTTTACAATATTACCAAGATTTCTTAAAAAATTATCAGATTATTATAATTCCTTATCATAAATCAATTTTTTGGGCAGACTTTTTGCTGTATGTTTGCCAAAAATTTAAAAAAATGAAAAAAGTACTATTAGGATTATCATTCGCCGGAATGGTTTTTTTAGCGTCTTGTGGACCGAAAGATACGGTTGAAGCAACTGATGCGCAAGATTCTGCAACAGCATCAACTGAAGCGGTTTCATATTCAGTAAACACCGACATCAGTTCTGTTACTTGGAAAGGTGGAAAAATCTTTCAGGACACTTCCAAACCGGAAGAAGGACACTATGGTTCTGTAAAATTGAAATCAGGAAATGTAACTGTAAAAGGTGGTGTTTTGGAATCAGGAAAACTGGTTGCTGACCAAACTACATTTGAAAGCGCGGATAAAAATGATGATCCGGAAGGAAAAGCAAAATTGGACGGACATTTAAAATCACCCGATTTCTTGGATGTAGAAAAATTCCCGGAAGCCTCTTTTGAAGTTACAGCTGTGAAAGCTTTGACAGAAGGTGATTACAATACCGAAATTTCAGGAAACCTTGATTTCAGAGGTGTTCCAAAAAACATTACTTTCAAAGCAAATGTTGCGGAAGAGGGAGATAAAGTAACCATCAAATCCGAAGAATTCAAAATCAACCGTCAGGATTTTGGAATCGTTTACAAAGGAGGTGGTGATTCTATCATCAAAGATGATGTAATGTTACAATTGGATGTTACTGCTGATAAAAAATAATTCCACTTTTAAAGAATAATAGTAAGCTAAGGCTTATTTTGTACAGCCCTAACAGAGTTTAAAACCCTGTTAGGGCTTTTCTTTATAAAAAATCCTAACTTTAAGCCTTGAACACGAAATTCACAAAATGAAATTAATCGGTCCTTTTTCCCAAATCATCACCCTTGCAGGAATTCCGCTGAAAGGCGCCGTCAAAGACGAACAACTTGAAATCATCCAAAACGGTGGCGTCTTGGCTGATAACGGAAAAATACTGAAAACCGGTTCTTTTGAAGATTTGAAAAAAGAATTTCCCCATTCTGAAATAGAAGAAATAGAAGGGAAAAACGTCCTTCTCCCCGGATTTATAGACAGCCACACACATATTTGTTTTGGCGGAAACCGGTCCAAGGATTTTGCGATGCGCCTGAACGGCAAAACCTATCTGGAAATCGCCGAAAGCGGAGGCGGAATCTGGAGTACGGTGACCAATACCCGAAAAGAATCCAAAGAAAATCTGGTAAAATCTACTTTAAAAAGAGCAGAGAAATTACTTCAAAACGGAATCACCACATTGGAAATCAAAAGTGGTTACGGACTAAGTTTTGAAGACGAAATCAAAATGCTTGAGGTCATCAACGAAGTAAAAAGACAAATCAAAGCCGATGTGGTTTCTACCTTTTTGGGTGCCCACATGAAGCCACGTGATTTTGAAGGTTCCAATTCTGAATATTTAGAATTATTGGTAAACGAAGTTTTTCCCGTCCTGAAAGAAAAAAACCTTGCGCAGAGGATTGATATTTTTACAGAAAAATCTGCGTTTTCAGTTGAAGAAAGCCGTGTTTATCTACAAAAAGCCAAAGAAAACGGTTTTGATATCACCATTCATGCCGACCAGTTTACGCCGGGAGGAAGTCTTTTAGCGATAGAGTTTGATGCTTTAAGTGCTGATCACTTGGAGTTTTCCGGAGATGCGGAAATCAAAGCTCTGGCTAAATCCAATGTCGTTGCAACGGCTTTGCCGGGTGCCTCCATCGGTTTGGGAATGCAATATACGCCCGCCCGAAAGCTTTTGGATGCAGGCGCTTGTTTGTCCATTGCTTCAGACTGGAATCCCGGTTCTGCCCCCATGGGTGATTTATTGACACAAGCCTCTGTTCTCGCTACTTTTGAAAAGCTTTCGATGGCTGAAGTGCTAAGCGGAATCACCTTCCGTGCAGCAAAAGCATTGAATTTTACAGACAGGGGAACCTTAGAAAAAGGGAAAAAGGCAGATTTTGTTTCTTTCCCGACGGACGATTTCCGGAATATTATTTATTATCAGGGACAAATGAAGCCGAATGGCATTTGGAAAGATAATGAAGAATTACAGCTTATTGACTTCTTGTAAAATCGTTTTTTTACATTTTTCCCAATTAAAATCTGTAAATACTTTTGGTTGGGGCTGTGTATCTGCGTCTCCAAAATAAGATAAACTTTTCAGCATCAAAAATTCAGATACGTCTGTATATTTTTCACGATAAAAACCAATCATTTCTTCCAGTGTAAATGTTTTAAGCAAAAAATATAAATCGATAAAATCTTTTTTGCTTCCACGACCGGAAATCGCATTTAACTTCATTGCCGCTATTTCTTTTGGAGCAAACATCCTGATGCCTTGAATTTCTATAATTTGATCAATTTGGGGAAATCTGCTGTAATTGACAAAATCAACTTTTATTTTATTGATTTCTGAAATGTAAATATTCACTGAGCTTTGTCTTTCTACTATTTCTCCAAAACTGCTTAAAATATCATAAAAAAGGGCTGGTTTAATTTCCGAATGTCCAAACATATCAATATCAACCGAGCTCCGATGTCCCAGCTGAAGAGCCAAAGCTGTGCCTCCTGCTAAATTGAACTCCGAAAAAGATTTTTCATTCATCAATTTAATCAGGAGTTCCACAAGTTCGGGTGCAACTGTGCGTGTTTGTAGCATCTGAATTCGGTTTTATCTATCTGAAAAAGATTGGAAACAAAGGCAAGCGTTACCGCATCCAAAGTCCTGACGGTAAGCGCTGTTTCTTTGATCGCTTCCATTCCGTATAATTCTTTGATAAGATTCCAGTCTTTCATCGAACCATATTCCAGAACTTTATGGATGATATGCTTTTTATGTCTTTGTAAATCCACTTTTTCCATATCCACATCCCAGAACAAAACGGAAGAAAAATCCTGTATGGTAATTTCTTTTTTCACTATGTAAAGATACTGATTTTGAAAATATCTTTCAATAGTTGGATCAAATGAAGCCGAATGGCATTTGGAAAGAGAGCATTCCTATTTAAAGATTTATCGTATTTTTGACGCCAAATCTAATCAGCAATGATTCAATCCATGACCGGCTACGGAAAAGCTGTAGCAGAATGTTCAGACAAAAAATTAACGGTGGAAATCCGTTCTCTCAATAGCAAATCTTTGGATTTGAACACGCGTTTGCCGTATTTATACAAAGAAAAGGAATTGGAAATCCGTAAGGTTTTATCGGAAAAATTACAACGCGGCAAAGTTGATTTTTCAATCAATACAGAAACAAACGCTGCCAATAAAACGCAACAAATCAATCCGGAAATTATCAAAGTTTATATAGATGAATTCAAACAGGTTGCTCCCGATGCATCTGATGCAGAACTATTGGCAATTGTGATGCGATTGCCAGATGTGATGGCTTTTACGTGCAAAGAAATTGAAGAGGATGAATGGAGCCAAGCGCTGGAGCTGATTTTGAAGGCTGTAGAAAGTCTGATACAGTTTCGACTGGACGAAGGAAAGGTTTTGGAACAAGAGTTTGTCCAACGTACAAATTCGATTCTTTCATTATTGGAACAAGTGGAACCTTTTGAGAAAGAAAGAATTTTGACTTTGAAAGAAAGATTTACCAAAAATTTAGAGGAACTCACAACTGAATATGATCAAAACCGTTTTGAACAGGAATTGATTTATTACCTTGAAAAACTGGACATTACAGAAGAAAAAGTGCGGTTAAAAAACCATTGTAACTATTTTCTTCAAACCTTAAATGAGGAAGCCTTTAACGGTAAAAAATTAGGCTTTATCACACAGGAAATAGGGCGCGAAATCAACACTTTAGGTTCAAAATCCAATCATTCTGAAATGCAGAAAATTGTGGTTCAGATGAAAGATGAGTTAGAAAAAATGAAAGAACAGGTTTTGAATATTTTGTAAAAAAGTATAATTTCAACCTCCAAGGTTTATTTTCGTATTGAATCATAACCTTGGAGGTTTTTTAATTTAATTGGATTCACCATAATAATTCACGATTTTTGTTCCATGAATTCAGGCAAACTCATTATCGTTTCAGCTCCTTCCGGAGCCGGAAAAACCACTTTGGTCAAACATCTTTTGGAAAATATGCCTCAATTAGAATTTTCCGTTTCCTGTGCTACCCGAAACCCTCGTCCCAATGAAATTCATGGAACCGATTACTATTTTATTTCCACTGAAGAATTCAAACAAAAAATTGATAATCAGGAATTTGCAGAATTTGAAGAGGTTTACGAAGGAAGTTTTTACGGAACTTTAAAATCGGAAATCGAACGGATCTGGGCCAAAGGAAAATCGGTCATTTTTGATATTGATGTGGTAGGAGGAATTAATCTCAAAAAGACTTATCCTGAAAATTCGCTTTCCATTTTCATCATGCCACCTTCAGTGGAAGAATTGGAAAACCGGCTTCGAAACCGCAACACCGAAAGCGAAGAAAAACTCCAGATACGGGTTAAAAAAGCAGAACATGAGTTATTACTGGCTTCCCAATTTGACACGGTAATTGTGAATGAGGATTTGGAAAAGAGCAAGCAGGAAATTGATAATTTAGTTAAATCATTTATTGAAAAATAAAACCCGATTTAAGTTCTTGAAATCGGGTCACACTTTCTTATTGAATTAAAAATCAACTCATCACTGCCGCCACTCCCGGTAGCTCTTTACCTTCCAGGCTTTCGAGCATGGCGCCTCCTCCGGTGGAAACATAGCTTACTTTTTCGTCATAACCATATTGTTTCACAAAAGCAACCGAATCACCTCCGCCAACTAATGAAAAAGCGCCTCTTTTTGTTGCTTCCGCAATGGCTTCACCTAATGCAATTGTTCCTTTTGCAAAATTCGGCATTTCAAAAACTCCCAAAGGTCCGTTCCACAAAATGGTTTTGGAATTTTTAATTACATCTGAAAAAATTTCATTTGTTTTTGGTCCCACGTCCATTCCCATCCATCCATCAGGAATATCATAAACGTTTACAATTCGGGTATTTGCATCATTGCTGAAATTATCTGCGATTACATTATCAAATGGCAGGTATATGTTCACGTCATTTTCATCACAAGCTTTTAAAATTTCCAAAGCCAATTCCAATTTATCATCTTCTACCAAAGAATTTCCAATATCTCCACCTTGTGCTTTGATAAATGTATAGGTCATTCCACCGCCTATAATCAGGTTATCGATCGCCGGTAAAATATTGTCAATAATGGTAATTTTTGAAGAAACTTTTGCACCGCCCAAAATCGCTGTAACCGGTTTTTCTCCTGATTTCAAAACTTTATTGATCGCTTCCAGTTCCTGTTTCATCAGGTAACCAAAACATTTGGCGTTTGGAAAAAATTCTGCGATGATGGCTGTGGAAGCATGTGCTCTGTGAGCTGTCCCAAAAGCATCATTTACATAAATATCACCTAAATCGGCCAGTTTTTGAGCGAATTCTTTATCCCCTTTTTCTTCTTCCGGATGAAACCGGACATTTTCCAACAACAAAACTTCGCCCGGTTTTAAATCGGCAGCTTTTTTTTGAGCATCTTCACCTATCACATCTTCAGCGACCATAACCTCAACTCCTAAAATTTCGGACACTTTAGCCGCTATGTGTTTGAGTGAAAATTTATCTTCAAAACCATTTTTTGGACGTCCCAAATGTGTCATCAGAATAGCAGATCCTCCATCGTTTAAAATCTTTTGTATAGTGGGTTTTGCAGCCTGAATTCTGGTGTCGTCTGTAACATTTAGATTTTCATCCTGCGGCACGTTAAAATCTACCCGGATAAGAGCTTTTTTACCTGAAAAATTAAAATCGTCTATTGTCTTCATTTGGAATTAAATTTGTTGAAAGCAAAAATAGAAGATTTCTCAATCCGAACCATTTTTAGTTGTCCACATTTATATTATCATCATTATATTATTTTTAAATTTTAAAAAAGAAATATTGATATATATATATACACTGTTAATTTGTGGATAATTAAAATGATAATAATTTTATGGATACGGCATTAACAATTATTTATCCGTAATTTTGTTTTGAAATGAATGATTTAGAACGTTATCAACAAAATTTGTTGATTGTTAAAATCTGAGATTTTTGATAAATTGAGACTTGAAAACTATCAATAAGTACGTTGAAAATTTTCATGCCAGAATCACAACTTTTACTTGATTTTAATTAAAAATTTTCTAATCAAAAACTGAAAATTAAAAAGCAAGTTGATAAGTCAAAAATCAATAAAAAGTAATGGGTAGTTTATTAACATTTACTTTACATTACCTAAACATTGATTTATAATTAGTTAAAGAATTTAAGGAAATTTAGTTGTTAACAGAATGAAAATAGCCATCGGAGCAGACCATGCAGGGTTCCATTATAAGGAGAAATTAGTGAAGCATTTAACAGACAAAGGAATTGAAGTTCAGGATTTTGGAACGTTTTCAACAGACTCTGTTGATTTCCCTGATTTTGCTCATCCGACTGCCGAAGCCGTGGAAAAAGGAAACGCCGATTTCGGAATTCTGCTTTGCGGAAGTGGACAAGGTGTAAATATGACGGCCAATAAACACCGGGGAGTTCGTTCGGCACTTTGTTGGAATACGGATATTGCCAGACTGACCCGTCAACACAACAATGCCAATATCATTGCGCTTCCTGCCCGATTTGTAGCATATGAATATGCTGTGGAAATGGTTGAAATTTTCCTGAACACTGAATTTGAAGGGGGACGGCATGAAAAGCGGATCGGAAAAATTCCGTGCTAAAAAAAGTGCATCCCAAATGCGCTTCTCATTATACATATAAAAGTATGTCAAAACGAAAATTTAGTTCAAAAAATAAAAGAACGACTTCAGGAAAGTACACCAAACAAATCATAGAAATTTTGTTTAATAATCCCGAAAAACCTCAAAACTATAAGCAAATTGCTGCTGCTCTAAAATTAACAAATCGAATCGATAAAGAAATACTGATCAAAGATTTACAGGCTTTACTGGCCGATAAAAAGATCAAGGAAATGGATCGTGGAAAATTTAAAATAAATGCTGAGCGCGATTATTTAATAGGAACGATCGATGTCACCCAAAGCGGTTCTGCTTATGTAACTGTGGAAGGTTTGGAACAAGATATTTTTATATCCAAAAACAAAAAGAAAAATGCACTGCAAGGCGATTTGGTCAGGATTTATCTGTATCCCAAAGCAAAAGGAAAATCCCAAAAACCGGAAGGCGAAGTCATCGATATAGTAAAACGTTTCAAAACGCGTTATACCGGAATTTTCCAACCTCAACCCAGTGGAAAATATGGTTTTGTCGTGATGGACAATCGTTCTATTCATGTAGATTTCTATGTTCCTAAAGACAAATTTAACGGAGCAGAAGACGGAGACAAAGTGGTTGTGGAACTTAAGGACTGGCCCGATGAAGCCGATAGTCCTTTTGGAGAAATTTTGGAAGTTTTGGGTCGGCCAGATGAGACCAGTACGGAAATGCACGCCATTTTACTCGATTATAATTTACCCGATAAATTTCCTGAAGAAGTGGAATTGGAAGCCAAAGAATTGGATGTGGAAATCCATGAAGAAGAAATCCGCTCCAACCGGCGCGATATGCGTGATGTAGTAACCTTTACAATAGATCCGAAAGATGCCAAAGATTTTGATGATGCTTTGTCCATCCGAAAACTCGAAAACGGAAACTGGGAAATAGGTGTTCACATTGCCGATGTAACGCATTACGTCCGCCCCGGAACCCTTTTGGAACAAGAAGCCTACAACCGCGCAACTTCGGTCTATCTTGTGGACAGAGTCGTTCCGATGCTCCCTGAAAATTTAAGTAACGTTGCTTGTTCACTTCGTCCGAATGAAGACAAATACACTTTTTCAGCCGTTTTTGAAATGGATGAAAACACCAAAGTTCTGAACGAATGGTACGGTAGAACTGCTACCCATTCCAACCGAAGATTTACCTACGAAGAAGCACAGGAAATTATTGAGGGTGCAGATGGTGATTTCAAAGATGAAATTTTGACCTTGGATAAATTGGCTAAAATATTACGAAAAGACCGCATGAAAGCCGGAGCCATTACATTTGACAAGGTTGAAGTAAAATTCGAGCTGGATGAAAACGACAATCCAATTGGGACTTATTTCAAAATGAGCAAAGATTCCAATCATTTGATTGAAGAATTTATGTTGCTGTGTAACCGAAAGGTTTCTGAATTTGTTTCGACCGACAAAAATAAAAAACCCAACAACAATACCTTTGTTTATAGGGTTCATGACGATCCGGATCCCGCTAAATTGCAGGATTTGAAACTATTCATCAAACAATTTGGTTATACCCTTGATTTGCGTGACCGTATGTCTGTAACCAAATCCATGAACCAATTACTGGCAGATGTGAAAGGAAAACCGGAAGAAAATCTCATTGAAACACTGGCGGTGCGGACCATGAGCAAGGCCAAATATTCGACAGAAAATGATGTGGGACATTATGGTTTGGCATTTCAATATTATTCACATTTCACCTCTCCCATCCGCCGTTATCCGGACATGATGGCGCACAGGCTTTTGCAACATTACCTGGATGGTGGAAAATCGCCGGCTGCAGCACCGATCGAAGAAAAATGTATCCACAGTTCGGCACGAGAAAAACTGGCCACAGAAGCAGAAAGAGATTCTATCAAATTCATGCAGGTCAAATACATGTCACAATTTGTAGGTGAAGAATTTTATGGCTTCATCACGGGTGTTCAGGAATACGGAATTTTTGTGGAAATCCCGGAAACACGTTGTGAAGGAATGATAAGGCTGAGAAATATGGAATCTGATTCCTTCTATTTTGACGAAAAAAATTATTCAATCATTGGAAGAAAAACAGGAACCACCTATCAGTTAGGTGACAAAGTAATGATTCGCGTAGCCAAAGCCGATTTACGAAACAAACAATTGGATTTTGAGTTGTTAGGTTAATTCTTATTAACTTGCAACCAGAATGGAATTGGTTACTTCTGCCATACTGATAGGAATACTTCTCAGTCTGATACTTATCGGGCCCGTTTTCTTTATGTTGCTTGAAACCAGCGTATCACGAGGATGGAAAGCGGCGATTACGTTGGATTTGGGAGTGATAACGGCAGATATTTTATGTATTTCGGTTGCCTACTTTGGAAGTAAAGATTTGGCCTTGGCCATCCAAAATAACCCTTCGATTTATATTTTTGGCGGGTTTTTTATTTTGATATACGGTATGGTGATGTTCATTTCCAAACCCAATTTCAAGATGCGTAATATTCATCTAATCAATCAAAATTATTTCAAAACATTTATGAACGGCTTTTTGCTGAACATTTTGAATATCGGAGTGATTGTTTTCTGGTTTTTCATTGTCAGCACCATTGTTATTCAATATCCCAAAGAAGAAGATACGCTGTTGTATATGTCGATTGTTTTGGGAACTTTTTTCTGTATCGATTTAGGAAAGATTTTTCTTGCACAGAAAGTCAAAGAAAGTTTTACGATTAGAAGGATTTTCTGGTTCAAAAAAACAATTGGGTTTATCCTGATGATTTTTGGAATCATTGTGATCATGAAAGGATTCGGTGCTTTTGATAAAATCGATCAACGAATCGAAAACCAAATCCAGAAAGGCGTTTCGCATGAATGATCATTCTTTCAATGCAGACTGAATTTTTTCCAAAACGCTTTCTTCTGAGATATTCTCAAAATAATCCGTTTTCTTAGCATTTTTGGACTCTTTTCCAAACACCGAAGTTGGGCGCTGCGCAAGCGATTCGTCCTGAATGACATCATCCATCGATTGTCCATAACCCAAAAATCCCATAAAAGGATGCGTATTTCCCCAAATGGAAATCACACGGGTTCCCGCAAGCGAGGCCAGATGCATATTGGCCGAATCCATGGAAACCATCAGCTTTAGTTTTTTGATCAATTCTAATTCTTCTTTCAGGCTGAATTTACCTGCAACCGAAACGATATTTGGATTTAATTTTTCCCAATTCTCCAATTCTTCCGCCTCATTCTTTCCTCCAAACAAATATACTTTCACGCCATTCTCTGCTATTTTTAAAGCGATTGAGCGCATTTTTTCCGGCGGATACATTTTGCCCTCATACATCGCAAAAGGAGCGATTCCGATCGCGTTTTCTTTGGTTTCCCTATTTTCGGGTAATTTATGGGACAAATTCAGTTCATAGCCCAAACTCCGAAAAACGTCGGCATACCTTTCCGGCATGGGTTTAATCGGTTTTTTGATTTTATTTTCCTTTCGGATGAGTGCCTTTCGTTCCTCTCTTCCTTTGTCCAGCGATGCGGATTTTCGGACAGAAACTAATTTTCGCAATATTTGGGTTCTCAGCACATTGTGTAAATCTACAATGGCCTCAAATTCAAATTGGTTGAGCTCTTTGGCCAATTGGGCCAACCCGAAAATTCCTTTGTGTTTTCCCGTTAAATCTGCCGTATAAAAATCTAAATTTTGAATTCCTTCAAAAAGTGGTTTGAATTTTTCGCGTGAAAGAAACAGGATTTTCGTTTCCGGATTTTGCCGTAAAAATTCCCGAACGACCGGAACGGTCATGGCGACGTCTCCCAAGGCACTGAAACGCATCAACAACAGGGTTTTTTTAGGGCTCATTTCGGGATTTTTCTATGGTTATTTCATCCTTTTCCCCGATCATCCTTAAATTTTTTCCTTCTTTTAATTTCAAACGTATTTTTTCGATTTCTTCTCTTGAAACCGAAATATACTCCTCCAGATTATGGGTATATTTGGATAATTTTTTGAGCGAAGCGCGGTCTGCCAGTTTGAAGATTTCTCCTTGACGGACAGCATCTTCATGATCCCAACCCAATTCTTCCAACGCATCTACTCCTACTTCTATGGCCGTAAAAAAGGTTTCCCGATACACTTTATCATAGCCTTTATTTAGATAATCATAAGCATCATAACGATTTCTGGAACGAATGAGGATTTTCAAATGTGGAAAATTATGCTTGACCAATTCCACTAATTTTTTGTTGACTTCTGTCGGATCAATCGCGGCAATCAGCAAATCCGCTTCGTCTGCTTTAACAGCTTTCAGCGTATTGAGATTGGTTGCATCGCCAAAATAAACATTGTACCCAAGTTTTCGCAATAATTCTACCCGCTCACTGTCATTATCCAAAACCGTTGCTTTGAATCCACTGTATTTGATAATCCTACCCACTGTATTTCCAAAATCCCCATAGCCGGCAATGATGACTTTTTTATCAGCCAAATCCCCAAAATCATATTCCAGGTCATCTTCATATCCGCCTGCTTTGATTTTTTTCATACCCATCAGCGGAGCAATCCATTTCTCATTGACAATCAATAATATAGGAGTGACAGCCATGGTAATCGCAGTGGTAGCCAACAATAAATCTACCCAATGTTTCGGAATTAATTGCAGTTGGTTGCTGATATTTAAAATCACAAAAGCAAATTCACCCACTTGGGACAACAGGATGGCGAACAATAAGTTTTGATTCAGTTTTAATTTAAATACCCAACCGGCAATCATCAGCACAATTCCTTTTAAAATCATAATTCCCAATACAAGAAAAACAATAGTCAAAGGTTCATTGAGGATTAATCTGAAGTTGATTGTAGAGCCGACGGCAATAAAGAATACGCCCAAAAGTAAAGCTTTAAAAGGCTCAATATCGCTTTCCAATTGGTGTTTAAATTCGCTGTTGGCCAAAGTCATTCCGGCCATAAAAGCACCCAAAGCAGGGCTTAATCCCACGTAATTCATCAGCACCGAAACGCCGATAACCAGCATCAAAGCAAATGAAGTAAACAATTCTCTTACCTGTAAACGCGCGATGTATTTAAAAAATGGATTTACGATATAATTCCCGACAAAAAAGATCAGACCAATGGCCGATATAATCGCCAAGGTTTTCATCCATCCCGGAGCACCGTCCAAAAGGGTATGATGGTCACCATAGGTAACAATGGTTGATTTTACTGCCAAAAGCGGTAGAAAGGCCAGAATCGGGATGACCATGATGTCCTGAAATACGAGTACGGAAAAACTGGATTTGCCACA
Organism: Moheibacter lacus; assembly: GCA_040392505.1. GTDB lineage: Bacteria > Bacteroidota > Bacteroidia > Flavobacteriales > Weeksellaceae > Moheibacter > Moheibacter lacus_A. Next base: position 27,836 of record JBEBVY010000002.1, read on the forward strand.
GGGTGTTTGGGTGAGTCCCTTTTCAGAAAGGGTTTGCAAAATAATCGCAGTAGATGACATGGCAACGGCCACACCAATAGCTACAGAAGCGCCAAAATCTAACCCTAAAAAAAGGAGACAAATGGGGGCGACAATGAGCAATGTCCCAAAAAGCTGAATGCTTCCTATACCCATTACTTTTTTTCGCATTTTCCAGAATTCTTTGGGATCCAGCTCCAGCCCCACGAGGAAAAGCATCATTACAACGCCAAATTCGGCGGCGTGCATGATGTCTTCTACCTCCTCTCCGGTTGAGGTTCCAAGTACAGGTCCCAAAATAAAAGGACCGATTAAAACCCCTGCAAACAAATACCCCAAAACGGACCCCAACCCCAATCGTTTGGCAATAGGGACACAAACCACTGCTGCGAACAAATAAATAAAGGCTTGGAACATTGAAAATTCACCCATAATCAGCTTCTGTTTTTGGATTGGAAAGCGATTGCATAAAACTTAAATTGTTTAATCATGGCCAGCAAACCGTTGGCGCGCGTGGGTGAGAGAAATTCCTGTAATCCTATTTTTTCGATAAAATCAGTTGAAGAATTTAAAATATCCACAGGCTTTTGGTTGCTATAAATTCGAACAAGCAAAGCAGCCAGGCCTTTGGGTAAAATTGCATCACTGTCTGCTTCAAAAACCAATTGATTATCTTCCATTTTTGCGTCCAGCCAAACGGTTGACTGACAGCCTTTTATTATTTTGTCATCCGATTTTTTTTCGTCAGGTAATGATTTCAGAGATTTGCCCAGTTCTATTAAAAATTCGTATCGTTCTTCCCAGTTATCAAAGAAAGAAAACTCTTCGATAATTTCGTTTTGGATTTCTTCTATGGTCATTTTACAAAGATAATTATTTTGAAAATTAAATGGTTTGAAGAGTTGAATTTGATAATTTTGCTTGAATTTATCTAACAGAATTTGTCCCGGACATGAAAATTTTAGCGCTCGATACCAACCATGAACTTTTGATCACCGGTTTGAGAAATGCCGGTTTTCAGGTCGATGAAAATTACCAATCCTCTAAAGAAGAAATCCAAAAAATAATTTCGGACTATGAGGGAATTATCATCAGAAGCCGTTTTCCGTTGGACAAAGAATTTCTTACCCATGCAAAAAAATTGAAATTCATAGGAAGAGTCGGTGCGGGATTGGAAAATGTGGACGAAGAATTTGCCGGCGAACTAAATATTGAGTTGTTCAATGCGCCTGAAGGAAACCGCGATTCGGTTGCGGAACATGCAATCGGAATGCTTTTGATGTTGCTTCACCGATTAAAAATTGCCGATTACGAAGTCCGAAACGGCATCTGGAAACGGGAAGAAAACCGCGGCGACGAATTGATGGGCAAAACAGTGGGAATCGTCGGATATGGCAATATGGGAAAGGCTTTTGCGCAAAGGTTAAAAGGATTTGGCGTGGAAGCGATTTGTTATGATATTTTGGAAAATTTAGGAGATGAAAATGCGTGGCAGGTTTCATTGGAGGAATTATTTGACAAAGCCGAAATTTTGAGTTTGCACACACCTCAAACACCACAAACCACCCGAATGGTCGATAAAGACTTCATAGAATCTTTCCGGAATTCTTTTTATTTGATCAATACGGCAAGAGGAAAATCCGTTGTCACAAAAGATTTGGTGGACGCCTTGGTTTCAGGCAAAGTGAAAGGTGCCTGTCTGGACGTGCATGAGTACGAGAAATCTTCATTTGAAAATTTGCTTTTGGAGGAAATACCGGAAGACTTTCGATATTTATTGGAATCCGAAAAAGTCATCTTAGCCCCGCACATCGCCGGATGGACGCATCAAAGCAAAGAAAAGCTCGCGCAGGTTATTTTGAATAAAATTTTGGATTGGAAGCAAAAAATTGGTTAAACTTGCAAAATATTTCGGGGATGTAGCTCAGTTGGCTAGAGCGTTAGACTGGCAGTCTAAAGGTCGTGGGTTCGAGCCCCATCTTCTCCACAAAAAAAGCCGTCTCGGTTTGACTGAGACGGCTTTTGTCGTTTTTGTGTAAAAATGGTTATTTTCCCGCTTGTTGTTGTGCGTCTTCCACCATTTTGTCGTTTGCGGTAATGGCAAACTCAACTCTACGGTTTTGAGCCCGTCCTTCATCTGTCTCATTTGTTGCGCGAGGATTGGTTTCTCCCTGTCCAATTGAAGAAAGCCGTGATGAAGCAATCCCTTTAGTTTTCAGATACGACACAACTGAAGCTGAGCGTCTTTCCGACAAGCCTTGATTGTATTGGTCAGAACCCTTACTGTCAGTAAATCCTACGACCAAAATATCGGTATCCGGATATTCATTAAAAACGCCCACTAACTTGTCCAAATTGGATTTTGCCAGTGTTGTCAAGTCTGATTTATCATATTCAAAACGAACATCTGATTGTTCATCCAAGATAACCTGAATACCTTCGGCGGTACGGATTACTTCGGCTCCGGGAAGTGTATTTTCAATTTTTTGGGCTTGTTTGTCCATGTTGTTACCGATTAATCCTCCGGCAACACCACCAATTACTGCTCCGGCAATTGCGCCCAGAACGGCATTATCTCCGCTTCCTACGTTATTTCCTAAAACGCCCCCGATTACTGCTCCTGAAGCAGCTCCCACGGCGGCCCCTCTTTGCGTGTGATTGGTGTTTTGTACCGCTTCACAACCGGTAAAAAGCAAACCGGCCGTTAAGGCGATGGCTGTCATTTTTAAGTTCATATTTTTCATAACGAAATTAGTTTTTTATTAAGAATTTTTTTGAAATGTATAATTTACACTGATAGGTTTTCCCTCAAACATAAGGTCTTGAACCAAAACGATAGTTGACCCCGTGTTGGCAGATACCCTCATTTTGTAACCATCTACAACGTTTTTCGGCCTTTCTCCTTCATAGATTTTTTTAAAGTTAAAATAGCTTTCACCACCCTCTTCCGTTATAAACCATTTGATTTTGGTAGTTCCGGATGGGCAGTCACTACCTGCATTCAAGGTATAATTTCCGGTTGCATTGTTTTGAACCAAATGCCAGGTGCTTCCCACATAACATTGGGTGTCGGCCTCATCAAAAACCGTAATATCTACATAGGATTGCTCGATGCCATTTACAGATACATTTGTTATCGTCCAATCTCCGCGCATTAATTTTGCGCTGTCTGCTACCGCCTTAGAGTTGGTGCAGGAATACATAAAAGAGAGCGAGAATACAAAAATAAATAGAATGCCTTTTCCCGTATTCCATTTAAGTGAACGTCCGGGTCGTGTAATCATTAATTCCATAGTTTTTCAATTTAATTAACAAATAAAAGAAATATACTCATTTTATGCCAAGTTTCAGTGGTTATTAAATAAAAGACCAATCTGCGTGGCAAAACAAAAAAGGGCTTTAAATGCGCCTAATTTTTTGTTTTTGAAATTTGATAGATTATTGAAGAATAGTTTCCGTTAAAAACCCCTACAAAATTGGAAATGCTGGCAATTAAAAAGGCACGCAAAAAACCAAATGAAGTTTTTTTATATTTTTCAGAAAGCATACTCACATAGTAACTATCAAACCACAATGGATAGGTTTTTTCAATTTTCATACCAAAACTGTTAAAAAGGGTTTGAATGCTTTCGGGCGAAAAGTGCCAGAGGTGTCTCGGAACATCATATGCAGCCCAATAATTTTGATAGAATTTGGCGTCAAAAGATTGATAGTTGGGAACGGCGACGAATAATTTCCCGTTGTCATTCATTTTGGATTTTAATTCTTCTATAAAAGACATTAAATCCGGAATGTGTTCCAAAACATGCCAGAGTGTTATATAATCAAATTGGGATTCAACTTCAGAAAGCTTTTGGTTTGAAGCGTTGTTTTCTCCAATCTTTTTTTGCGTAATGAGCAACGCTGCTTCATTGGGCTCGATCCCAAAAACGTCCATTCCTTTTTGTTGGGCATAAGCCAAAAAATCTCCGGTTCCGCAACCAAAATCCAGAAGGGAAGCCTGTTTTTTGGAAACCTTTAATTTTTTGAATTTATAACGGATGTTGTAGTTTTTAACAAACTGATAAACGCGCTCAAACAAACTGTTTTTTGCATCAGTATGCGATATATAGTCCTTGCTGTCGTAATATTTTTCTAAGTGATCCAACTGCTGTGGATGGGTTTCCAAAAAGCCATATGTTTCATTTTGGTACAATTCAAATTCCTCTTTACTGAGAAAATAATCTCTCAATTTTATTATGGGAACCTTTGAAATTCGTTTATTATCAGTCACTTATATTTTTGTTTCACGTGGAACAATCGGTTTATCGGCCCATAAATACCAACAAAATACTAATGTCTGAAGGAGAGACACCACTTATTCTTGATGCTTGGGCGATGGTTTGCGGCTTTATTTGACTTAGTTTTTGCCGCGCCTCTGTTGAAATAGACTTCAGTTGCGAATAATCAAATCCCTGTGGGATTTTTAAATTTTCCAGACGTTTGAGTTTGTCAGCATTGTCTTTTTCTTTTTGGATATAGCCCCGGTATTTCATTTGGATTTCAGATTGCTCAACTTCTTCTTCGTCCAATTCGTTTTCTGTAATAAAGGTTGAAACACGATCTAATTTTGTTAAATCACCCATAGAAATTTCAGGTCGTGTAATGACCGAACCCATTTTCACGCTTTGTGTCATTGGAGATCCACCTCCATTCAAAATCGCCGGATTTATTTCATCGGGAGTGATGGATTGTGATTCCAGATAATCGACCAATTGGGAAGCTTTGGTATATTTTTTTTCCATTCGTTTTAAACGCTCGTCAGACGCCAGACCGATTGTATGTGCCATTGCGGTCAAACGCTCGTCCGCATTGTCTTGTCGCAATAAAATGCGGTATTCTGCTCGGGAAGTAAACATGCGGTAGGGTTCTTCTGTTCCTTTGGTAATTAAATCGTCGATCAATACACCTATATAAGCTTCATTTCTTTTTAATATAAATGAATCTTTTTCATTTATTTTTAAATGGGCATTGATTCCCGCCATCAAACCTTGGCTTGCGGCCTCTTCATAGCCGGTTGTTCCATTAATTTGACCGGCAAAATAGAGATTATTGATCAATTTGGTTTCCAGCGTATGCTGTAGTTGCGTAGGAGGGAAGTAATCATATTCAATGGCATATCCCGGTCTGAATATTTTGGCTTTTTCAAATCCTGGAATGGAACGAAGTGCCTTTGCTTGTACATCATCGGGCAATGAAGTAGAAAAGCCGTTGACATAATATTCGATAGTATCCCAACCTTCCGGTTCCGCAAATATCTGGTGTCTTTCACGTTCGGAAAAACGGTTGATTTTGTCTTCAATGGAAGGACAATAGCGAGGCCCGGTACTTTGAATGGTGCCGTTGAACATGGGAGATCTGCTGAATCCTTCGCGTAATAAATCATGAACCTCCTGATTGGTATAAGTAATCCAACAGCTTCTTTGATGAGTCAATTTGGAAGTAGAAGTAAAAGAAAATTTTTGGGGGATTTCATCTCCTTTTTGTTCTTCCATTTTGGAAAAATCCAATGATCTTCCGTCTACCCGGGGAGGCGTTCCGGTTTTCATTCTTCCTGATTCAAACCCCAATTGCACCAATTGTTCCGTGATGCCTGTTGCGGCCTTTTCGCCCATTCTTCCTCCACCGAATTGTTTTTCGCCGATGTGAATTAGTCCATTTAAAAAGGTTCCATTTGTTAAAATTACCGCTTTGGAATAAATCTTCATTCCCATGCCTGTTTGCACGCCTACGACGGCATTATTTTCAATGATCAGCCCATTTACCATATCTTGAAAAAAGTCAACATTTGGATTTTCTTCCAGAGTTAAGCGCCATTTTTCCGCAAACCGCATTCGGTCTGATTGCGCTCGCGGGCTCCACATAGCCGGGCCCTTTGAAAGGTTTAGCATTTTAAATTGAATCATGGTTTCATCCGTAATGATGCCGGACATTCCTCCCAAAGCATCGATTTCACGAACGATTTGTCCTTTTGCGATTCCGCCCATGGCCGGGTTGCAAGACATTTGGCCGATGGCTTGTAAATTCATGGTCACCAATAAAGTTTTGGAGCCCATTTTTGCCGCAGCAGAAGCGGCCTCTGCGCCTGCGTGTCCTCCACCAACTACAATTATATCGTAATTATCTAAAAACATTTTGAATTTTTAATATTGAATGTTCCACGTGGAACAATTAAATTATTTCCACAAAAAAGGCTAAATATTTTTCTTCAGCTTTTCGCATTTTTTCTGCCTCTGCGTCTGTTTTATCTTTGTAATCCATGAAGTGTAAAATTCCATGAATCATAACGCGCGCGAGTTCATTTTCAAATGATTTCTGATGATTTTCTGCGTTTTCTTTCACCCGGTCAACGCTTATATAAATGTCTCCCGAGAGTTGTTTGCCTTCCGAATATTGAAATCCGATAACGTCCGTATAATAATCGTGTTCTAAATATTCAATGTTGATTTGTAGCAAATATTCATCATCACAGAAAATATAATTGACTTCTTCGGTTTCAAAACCTTCTTTTTTCACAGAAGATTCGAGCCAATCTTTCCAAACGGGCTCATTCTCAATTACAAAATTGGTTTCATAGAAAATTGAAATCATTTTGCAAAGTTAAAACCAAAATCCGAGAGAAACATTGAACAGACCCTTTTTTGTATAGGGAGAGTATGTCCATAGTCCGGAAATTGGGCCCAAAGGGCTGTCGTATCCGTAACCGATTCCATATCCTACGTATTTGTATTTAAAAAGATTTAATTCATTAAAATCATTTTCAACATTTCCAACGTTGACAAAACCTGAGACATAATGATTGCGTAAAAATCGCCCCTGGATTTTTGAACCGACTATCATCACATTATCTCCTGCGGAATATAGAAACGGCAAACCATAAAATTTTGAATAATTCATAAATGATTGTTCCACGAAGCCACCTAAAAGAAATTTTTGGGAAACAGGAGGAAAGTTGCTGAAATAGGTGCCAAAGGATCCAAATCCTTTTATAGAGAGCCATCGGTTTATTGATTTATTTCCCTCAACATTGAGGGTCAACATAGAGGTTTCATTAAAATCGTCTGAATTTGAACTGAAAAGATATTTAAATAATCCATTGAATTTTAGTCCGTTACGAGGAAAGTTGGGGTTGTCTAAATTGTCTGCCTTCAGATAGCCGATGGCGCTAAGGAAATAACTGTTTTCAATTATTTTATTGGGATCTGAAGCGGGTAAATTATTTGTATGAATATCTAAATATTGATGTTCAACACCTCCTCCGATCGCATATTTCTCAAATAATGTAGACTGCATATAAGCCTGATTTGTGAATTCGTTGAACTGATAATTTAAAGACACATCTTCAGCATTTTCATTAAAATGAATCAAATTGGCACCGATGTCAAATTGTTTAAATCCGGAAAAAATCCCGAAACTGGGATAAATTCCGTTATCTATATAGTAATTGAGTTCATATCTCGGGAAATCGCCCAGCACCACATCTGCCGACAAAACGGAATTATTGACCAGCAGCCGCTTGGCTGTAAAGTTTATCAAGAGACCCGTTTTAAACAAATCGTCATAATGCAAACCAAATTTTAGCGATTGATTAGAGGATTCTTCCCGCACAAATAACGATAGGGTTTTATGACCCTTTTCGTTTTCCTTAATCCGATAATAAACTTTACTGAAATTTCCTGATGCATAAAGAGATTTTATACCATCCCGTATATTTTTGTAACTGACTAAATGAGGTGGTTTTATCCCCAGTTTTCCTTTTATGTAGGACCTGTTAAAAGACTCCAAACCATTGATTTCCAAATCAGTAATCAATATGTACTCAGCTTCTTCACGGCTAGTAGTGTGGAGGTCTAAGTTTCCTTGTGCTCTTGCGATTTCTTGTAATTCAGGCAGTACTTTTTGCGCTGCAATCGTTCCTGCGTTTATGATTTTATCCTTTTGATCAAAACTCGTTACCGAAAAACCGGTTAAATCGGGTCGTATAGTGAGGTCAACCAACTCACTTTGTTCCTTTGATTTTTCTGCAATTCCGTAGGAAATAATTTGTTCTATGACTTTAGTGGCAGAATTTAATTCATCTTGCCCTAAAAGACCCTCCTGTAAATCTATGCCGATGATGATATCAGCGCCCATGTCGATTACTTCTTGTACCGGATAATTATTTCTTACGCCACCGTCTATATACATTTCGCCGTCTATGTAAACGGGCTCCAAAAGAGTCGGATAAGCCCCACTTGCCATTACAACTTGCGGTAAATATCCTTCCCGAAACACAACAGATTCTCCGTTATTTAATTTGGTGGCTACACAAACAAAGGGAATGGGAAGGTCATTAAAATCCTGGATGTGGTGTACATGACGGAACAAATAAGTCAACTCCTCGACGGTTCCTTGTCCACTCGAAATAGCATTGGGAAACCCCAGTTTAAAATTATCGAAAGGCAGTTCGAGGATATATTTCTCTCTATAAGATTTATCAAAAAAAGGAAGTTCTCTGCGGGACTTTTCGTTCATGATCATATTTTTAAGGTCTAAAGAATACATAATATCCCTTAATTCATCTGCTGAATATCCCGAAGCATATAATCCGCCAACAATGGCTCCAATGCTGGTTCCTCCTATATAATCTACTTTTATTCCCGCCTCTTCAATTATTTTTAAAGCACCGATATGTGCATATCCTTTGGCTCCGCCTCCGCTTAAAACAACACCAACCTTTGGACGTTCTTTGGTTTGGGAGGAAAGGAAACCAAAAAAAAGAATACATAAAATGATAAGGCTGAAACGCATAATCTACAGAGCTTTGACAAATGTAAGATTTGAATTCATCGAACCTAACAAAAATAAGCCCAGAATTTGAGTGAATTGTGTTAATTTTACGGAAAAATTTGAAGATATGAAAGTGGCCGTAGTGGGCGCCACCGGGATGGTGGGTCGTGTGATGCTGAAAGTGTTAGAAGAAAGAAATTTTCCTGTAGACGAATTAATTCCGGTTGCGTCAGAACGTTCAGTTGGAAATAAAATCGAATTTAAAGGAAAAGAATATGAAATAGTTTCCATGCAGACAGCCATGGAAATGCAGCCCGAAATAGCGCTTTTTTCTGCCGGTGGAGACACTTCCAAACAATGGGCGCCTAAATTTGCAGAAGTAGGAACCACGGTGATAGACAATTCTTCCGCATGGCGCATGGAACCTCAGATTCCATTGGTCGTTCCTGAAATTAACGCTCCTATCTTGACAACAGACCATAAAATAATCGCCAATCCCAATTGTTCTACCATCCAATTGGTCATGGTGCTAAATCCTTTGAACAAAAAATACGACATCAAACGAGTGGTGGTTTCGACCTATCAATCCGTAACGGGAACCGGAAAAGAGGCGGTTGAACAATTGGAAGGAGAAATAAAAGGAACGAACCCCAAAATGAAATATCCTTATCCTATATTTAAAAATGCATTGCCTCATTGTGATGTTTTTGAAGAAGGAGGCTACACAAAAGAGGAGCTGAAATTGACGCGTGAAACCCAGAAAATTCTGGATGATCGCACCATCGCCTTAACCGCCACAGCCATACGCGTTCCCGTTCAGGGAGGGCATTCGGAATCGGTGAATGTCGAATTCAATAATCCTTATGACGAATCGGAACTGCGAAAATTATTACATGAAACACCGGGCGTGGTTTTGCAGGACAATCCCGAGACCAACACTTATCCCATGCCGCTTTATGTCGAAGGAAAAGACGATGTTTTTGTGGGAAGAATCCGTCGGGATTTATCACAAGCCAATTCTGTCAATATGTGGATAGTGGCTGATAATTTACGAAAAGGAGCTGCTACGAATGCCGTTCAAATTGCCGAATATCTGGTAGCAAACAATTTGATAAAGAAATCTTCGCTGGTTTAGCTAGCCCAAGAAATGCAAATAGAAAGCCTTCAAAATCCGAAAATCAAAAACCTGCAGAAACTACAGGAAAAATCGCGTGAACGGAAAAAACAAGGTCTTTTTGTGGTGGAAGGAGTTCAAGAAAACCAATTGGCGCTGGATGCTGATTTTGATCCGGTAGAATTTTTTATTTGTCCAAGTATTTTTTCTCATTCTTTTGAAATAAAAGCTTCCCTTCAGAACGAAGTATCAAATTCATTGTTTGAAAAAATCGCATACCGTGGAACCACAGGTGGCATCATCGGCATTTATAAAATAAAAACGAAGGAATTAAACGAGGTGCGATTGCCCGAAAATTCTCTGATTGTCGTTTTGGAAAGCGTGGAGAAGCCGGGAAATTTAGGAGCTGTTTTGCGGACTTGTGATGGTGCGGGAGTGGGTTTGGTTGTGGTATGTGATCCATTGGTTGATTTTTTTAATCCCAATGTAATCAGAAGCAGTGTGGGTACTGTTTTTACCAATCAATTGGTCAGCACCACAAAAGAAGAATTGGTCAGTTGGCTTAAAAAAGAAAAGATTCAGATACTTTCGACCTTTTTGAAACCCAACACAAAAAGTTTGTATGAGATGGATTTTTCAAAAAGTTCAGCCATCGTTTTGGGAACCGAGGCATTTGGGTTGACAGAATTTTGGGTTGAAAATTCTGACGAATTGATAAAAATTCCCATGAACGGAAAAGTGGACTCACTCAATGTCAGTAATGCTGCTGCTATCTGTATTTACGAAGCGGTCAGACAAAGAAACTAAAATTCGGTTTTTTGTCAAAAATCGAACAAAAAACGACCTTCATAAATTCGATTTACAAAAAAAACTATTGAAAAACCTGATTCAATACCTCCAGAGATTTTGGTTGGCGGAAATCGGAAATATGAAGCTCAAAGTACTTCAAAAGAGTAGAAAGAATTGATTTTCGTTGGATTTGGTTGAATTGAGATTGGGTTTGATTTTGAAAATCGACTGAAATTAATTTTTCAAAATTCTGGAGATCGGAATCCGAAATATAAATTCCGGTCGGAATTTCATTTGATGACACACCATTGTTTAGATCAAAATAGGGAAACCCTTTTTCAAAATGAGGATAAAATCCGAGGAATTTGGTAAGGTTCAACAAAAACCACAAATGGAAATCGGAAAAGCCTGAAATTTTTTGATCAAATTCAAAAATCGAATTTTCCAAAAATTCAAATAACGCCCGATTGGGTTCTTCTTCTTTCAGAACGCTGTTTAAAATTTCGGTCAAGAACAAAATGATGGTTGTTTTTTCCGGTTGAAGATGGATGCTGCTAAAATGTTTGGAAGCGTTAATTTCCTTGAGGAAGAAAAGCGATTGGTTGGGTTTTTCGTCATAAACCAATTCGACAAAATTAAAAGAAAACAGAAGAGAATTCGTCCGATTTTTTTTGGCATAAATTGATTTTGAAATACAGGAAACAAGCCCATGGTTCAGGGTAAAAAATTTCACAATTTTTCCAGAATCACCGTATTTTATAGCATTTAGGACAATTGCGGGTGTTTTGACAAGCATTTATCGGACGATTGCTATTTTTGTTTGTTTGGTTTCAGTAGCATCCTGATTGGACATCAAAACCAAATAAATTCCGGAAGCAACCAATTTCCCGTTCATGTTTCGGGTGTTCCATTTGGCAACTCCTCCTGATGCTTTGGTTTTAAACACTAGATTTCCCACTACATCCACAATTCTTACATCGGCTTCATTGGGCAATCCTTTGATGGTCACATCTCCTGTAAATCCGGGTCGAACCGGGTTGGGATAAGAATAAACATCTCCAAATGAATCCCCTACTACCACGGCGTCACTTCGGAAGGACACGGCTCCTTTGTCTGTGGCAAAATACACCACGCCGGTTGTCATTTCGACTTTTATTTTATTGACGCGGTTGGATGGCAAAGGAGAGTTCTCCGCGGTAAAATGATAAACCGTTTCGGTTCCGTCTTCAGAAAAACAGTAAACGCCACCGGTGTCGGTTGAGACCCATTTTTGATTGGCTCCGTCTATTTGAATGTCGGTTACGGCTATGTCGGTCAGTACGGCCTCCGGGATACCGTCTTGTTCGATGATGACGGGTTCGGCCTGAAAAGAGCCGGATTGGACGGCTTGAATGGGGTTATATAAAACCCTGAGACCCAATGTTGTACCGATCCACAATACACCGTCTTGGTCTATGGCAACACCCAGGATTTCGTCGGAGGGTAAATTTCCAGAGGTGGGGTGGGAGTCTATCGTATAGAATTCTTGCAAATTGGTCATTTTCATACCGCTATGTGATCTGGGCAAAGGCAGGAATGCATATCCTTGGTAGATCACAGGTTTACGGTTGCTTGCGTCTCCTCCAGAAGCCTGAACGTTTATGGATTCCCAGTTTCCTGAAGCGGATTTACGCAGCATATAAGTGTCTCCGCCCGGCGCACCCACATAAGATTGTCCCACCCATAGATTTCCATCCTCATCCATGGCGCTGCCCCCTATGCGTTCCAAAGCAAGTAATCCGGAGTTGTCGTGGTTATAATGCTCGAGCATCTGACCGCTTTTGTATTTAAACATACCTATACTGCTGTTGTCTATATAGGAAGATTCATGATAGGATGAAACATAGACTTCAGTAGAATCGGAAGGATTTACTTCGATATCAACGATATCTCTTGCGCCGAGCATTTCCTCAGAAGTATTATGAATCCAATTTGTTCCGTTAAAATGATAGAATCCATCTTTGTTCCCTTGGGGAGAATTATAATTGTTCATTCCTCCGGGCGCAATCCAAATTTGGTTTCCCAAAGCCGTTACAGAATAAGATTTGTTGTTATAGGGACCGTCCGGTTTGATTTCTTCCAAATTGTTTATCAAACCAAATAACCTTGAACCACCATAAGTGGTAGTGCCTATTTTCAGTCCCGTATTGAGCGATTGCGAAAAAGAGACCGATTCCAAAACCCCAAATGTTTCGTTGTAATTTGTCACTGAATTGGCTTGTGTGATGCTCAAAACGGCACCGTTTACACTTAAATCACGCAATCCCGGAAAAAGCCCAAAAGAGGTCCAGTTATTTCCATCAAACCGATAGACACTGTCACCTGAGGCGGCCACTAAATTTCCTTGGAAAACGACGATTTGTTGAAATGCCGTTGTCGGCAATCCCGCCGGTTGGGACCAGGAAGTAAAATTAGCGATGAACTCATCGAGTGTATGAAAAAAAATGCCCCGATCACTGGCGGCATAAATAATATCATTCAAAACCACGGATTCCTTGACGCCAAAATAAACACCGGACTGTGTGAAATAGCAGGTTTCCATGAATTCAAAATCCTCCAGACTGAAGGAAGCCAATCCGAATTCTCCGGAAATAATAGCGGTATTTTGAGAAGGAAAAATGTGGTTGACTATTTTGCTTCCGGTATAGGATTGGTGCAGGGGAATTTCAAGAAGATTGTGATTTTCTTCCGCCCCTAACATGTCCATTTCTCCTCGTTCATAACCCACCAACAGCAAACCGTTTTCAGGGCTGTAACTAAACGCCGAAACACCCACATCGTTTAGATCGGTTACTTTTGAAATTTTTTCTAATTCTCCGCTATTGGGATCGTAGGTGAACAAACCATTTTCCGCACTACAGAAAATGAATCCGTTTATTTCCCAAATATGCCGTATGTTGTTATAAGAAAAATGATCTTCCCAACGATCGATGTTGGTTTGGGTAAAACCAATGAATGGAAGAATAATAAATGAAAACAACCAAACAAATTTAAGTTGGGACATAAAGGAATGATCTATTTCAAACCAACGGTTTTTAGTCATGATTTAGTATAATGAGCGTTAGAAGTTTTGTTTCACCATGTACTTATCATAAAAAGCTTTGATATGACCCACGGCCTCTTCTGGCGTATCCACCAAACGATAGAGTTCGAAATCCTTTACGCTGATATTTCCGGCTGCCAAAACGGTATGTTTTAACCAATCAATGAGTCCTGACCAAAACTTTGTCCCGACCAATACGATGGGAAACCTTCCCGTTTTTTGGGTTTGAATCAGCGTCAGGGCTTCAAAAAGCTCGTCAAGCGTTCCCAGTCCGCCGGGTAAGACAATAAAACCTTGGGCGTATTTTACAAACATTACCTTTCGGGCAAAGAAATAATCAAAATTGATGGTGTAATCATAATCCACAAAAGAATTTAATCCGGCCTCAAACGGCAATCTTATTCCGATTCCGACAGATTTTCCACCGCCTCTTTGTGCTCCTTTGTTGGCGGATTCCATCACGCCCGGTCCGCCACCTGTTATGACGCCAAAGCCCAGCTGTGTCAATTGAAATGCGATTTCTTCCGCCATTTTGTAGTATTCGGAATCGACTTGTGTCCGAGCAGATCCAAAGATCGAAACACAAGGCCCTATTTTGGACATTTTCTCGTATCCTTCCACAAATTCCGACATGATTTTAAAAAGGGCCCAGGAATCGTTAGATTTTACTTCGTTCCAATTTTTGGGGACTAACTTTTCTCTTATGCGGTCATTTTCTTCTTTCTCCGTCATTTTTTTCAATTAAATAGGTAATGTAATCAATTCTCGGTATTTTTCAGTAAATAAAAAACCCTTTACCACCGAATCGATATCAAGGTTTTTTTCGACTTTTGTCATCCGCTCATTTATTCTTTTTCGCTCTTTTATCTGGTGGTGAAATTCGTAATATCCATAACCCATACAAACGCCGTCGTTTACCCATACAAACGAGCTTTCGCCAAGCTGTCTTCCTTCGTCAATGAGCAAGATGTTTTTATTTTCAAGTTTAATTTTTTCTAAAAATTCGTTCACTCTTTGGTTATAGGCTTCAGCTGATTCTACTTTTTCGCATGCCCCTAAACACTCACCCACTTCATAACTTAAACAATGTAAATTCTCGGGAGAAATCCCATTTAGTTTAGGACAAAGTTGAAATTCTTCCGTTATAAGAGAAAGGATTTTCTGCCCCATTTTGAGGTTCAAAATCCGAAAAACGGAATCTTTTCGTTTTCTTTGGTTTTTATCCAGCTTTAGAATTTCATATCCGTCCTTAACCTCTACATAGATAGAATAGGGAAAATCAAATTTTTGAGAGCCACTTGCCAACCGAGGTTTCAAACGTTTGCTTTCATTGGCCTCTTTTATCCAGGAAATCAATTCGTTGCCTGTTATTTCATATCTAATGCTTTCAAATTCCAAACGGATTCGATTGGCCAGACAGGATTTTCCGGTTAGGATTTTCCGGGCGGTTAAAGCTATATTGAGCGCTCTCGTGAGATAAATAACCTCCTTTTCCTTATTTAAAAAATACACCAAACCAATTTTATTGGGCAAATCTTCATAATGAGAGGCAAATTTATGACGGGATCCCTTTTTTTCTTCTTCCAGTTTTGAAATTGTTTTTTGAGCATCCTGTTCCAGCAAAAGTTTAAATAATTCCAGAGTTGCACGTGCGTCTCCAGCCGCTCTGTGACGATCTGAAACCGGGATTCCAAGCTCTTTGCTTAATTTTCCCAAAGAATAAGAACCGGCTTCAGGAAAAGCTTTTTCGCTTAAGGGAACCGTATCTATGGTTTCTCTGTAATAGGCATACCCCAACTTTTTAAACTCCTGTTTCAACATTCTGTAATCAAAATCCACATTATGTCCTACCAATATGGTTCCCTCAGTGATTTCGATGATGCGTTTGGCGATTTCATGAAATTTAGGGGCGGTTTTTACCATTTTGGGCGTGATCTGCGTCAGTCTTTGAACATAATTATCAATTTTCCGGTCAGGAGAAACCAAAGAAATCAATTGATCCACCACTTTTTGACCATTGTATCGATAAATGGCTACTTCTATGATGTCCTCTTCTCCCTTTTTTCCTCCGGTGGCTTCAATGTCAATAACTGCGTACATTATTTATCTTCTGGATATTTTTCCAAAAAGGCCTCTGATGATTTGATTTCCAATCGTACGGATGAAACTTTTGGTAGTCGAATCGCTCAAAATGGTCTCAATGGTTGATTTTTCTTTTCGAGGTCTTCCGGCTTTTTTGGGTGGTGCTGCATTTTCTTCGGCAGTAAGGGTTTCAATTTTCTTCGAAAGAATTTCAAAAGCGGTTTCCTTATCCAAATCTTGTGCGTATTTACTTACTAAGGGGGATTCATTTACGATGGACTGAATTTCCTGATCAGTCAAAACATCCATACGGGAAAGCGGTGCGCGCATATAAGTATGCGCCAAAGGCGTAGGGATTCCCTTTTCATTTAGAGCGGTAATGAATGCTTCACCTATTCCTAATTGTGTGATGACTTCATCTGCTTTATAATATTGGGAAATCGGATAGTTTTCCACTGCTTTCTGAATTTGTTTGCGGTCTTTGGCTGTAAAACCACGCAGGGCGTGTTGGATTTTTAAACCCAATTGACTCAAAACAGCATCGGGAACATCTGCGGGAACCTGTGTACAGAAATAAATTCCTACAGATTTTGAACGAATTAATTTGATCATCGTTTCGATTTGATCCAAAAGCGCATTACTCGCTTCATTAAAAATCAAATGGGCTTCGTCTATGAAAATAACTAACTTGGGTTTGTCCAAATCACCCGATTCAGGAAGGGTTTCATAGATTTCTGCGAGTAAACTCAACATAAAAGTCGAAAACAAATTGGGTTTGTTCTGAACATCGATCAAACGGATGATGCTGACGATTCCTTTTCCGTCTTTTGTCCTCATCAAATCATTCACATCAAAGGAAAGTTCGCCAAAAAATCGGGTAGCACCTTGTTGTTCCAGCGCCACTATTTTTCGCAAAATCGTTCCCAAAGAAGCAGGCGAAATGCTTCCATAATTGGAAGTCAATTCTTTTTTTCCTTCATCTGTTTCGCTTACATATTGCAGGACTTTACGCATATCGGCTAAATCGACAAGGGGCAAACCTTTATCGTCGCAATATTTAAAAATGATAGAAATGATACTGGTTTGCGTATCATTTAGACCCAAAATTTTACTAAATAAAATAGGCCCGAATTCGGAAACCGTAGCCCGTAGCCGAACGCCTTTTTCATCACTTAAGCTTAAAAGCTCAACCGGCACTCCCGCCGGCGTATAATCCAACCCCAGAAGCGATTGTCTTTCCTGAACTCCTTTGTCCACTTCTCCGGCAGCAGCGATTCCACTTAAATCCCCTTTGATGTCCATCAGCAAAGAAGGAACCCCCTTTAAGGACAATTGTTCCGCCAGAATCTGAAGGGATTTGGTCTTTCCCGTACCGGTTGCTCCGGCGATTAACCCATGTCTGTTCATGGTTTTCAGCGCAATGGAAATTTCGGCGTCTCTCAGGACTTCTCCATCGAGTTTGGCCTTTCCAAGCACTATTTTATCGCCTTTATATTGATAATTATTTTGTATTTCTTGGATAAAAGATTCTTTTGCTGACATGTAAAATACGAGTTGATTCGTTCAAAGATACAATTTTACGGTAATTTGAAATAGCCGACAACGGGATAATGGTCAGAGAGTTTCAGTTCTTTTCTGACTTCGTATTTCGTAGCTAAAAATTCGTCCGAATGAAAAATATAATCCAGCCTGAGCGGATATTTGAAATCATGAAAACTGGTGCCGGAAGATTTTCCTACTTCGTAGTAAGCGTCTGTTAACCAATACGAAATCTGTTGGTATTCATACGAATTGGGAACGGCATTAAGATCGCCAGCCAATATCACCGGATGTTTGGATTGGGTGATATAAGGCAGAATTTTTTTGATTTGACTTTCATGCTGAAGAAATCCTTTGGTCAATTTGTTTTTTAATATTTTAGAATTGGTCTCTGCCGTTTCCATGTCATTGACTGTTTCTGCTACCAGTTTTTTATCGATAAACATGGGCTCCAAGTACACATTGATCACCCGGATGGTATCTTTTCCCAAATCCAAATCTGCATAAGCTGCAAGCCCGACCGTTTTGTTTTCGCCCGAAAAAATCTTTTTGAACTCAATAATCGGATATTTGCTAAATACCTGAATAAGTGAGTGTTTCTCATGATAATAATCGGCAAATGCCGAATCTTTCAGGTTTTCAAATTTTTCATTTCGCCAATATACTTCTTGTAAAAGCACAACATCGGCTTTTTCATTATTGAAAAAATCCACAAATCCGGGTTCCCGTAAATATTGTCCGTTGAAGGAAATAATTTTAAAATCGGGAACGGTTTCAACCGTTTTCCCAAAAAATTGATAGGTTTTGGTCAATGGAAAATACAGACCCACGGAAAGCAAAAGAAACAATAATGCATAGGGTGCCCTGCGCCAAAATAAAAAGATAATCAAACCCAAATTGGCCAAAACAATCAAAGGATACAAAATGGGAACAAAACCGAAATATGGAAGGGTGGACGGGGCAATATGCGGAGCCAAATAAATGCTGTAGGATAATCCCAAAAACAGTAAATGTGAAATAAAAAACACCGGATCCCATCCGCTTAAACGCAATCCTCTACCCATTTTCCCTTTGTTTGAAAAGGAAATCTTTTTCCTCTTTGCTTAAACTTTCATACCCTGATTTTGAAATTTTATCCAAAATTTTATCCACTTCCTTTTGTTTGTTGACTTTTTGCGAATTGAATTCGTAATCGTTTCTGGATGCTTTTCGACGTTCTTTTTGAACCTCTTTTTTCTGACGAAAGAAAAGCGAACGGATGATTCCGCCCAGAAAATCGTTTCCCTTCTCAAATTGTTTCATATACAAAAATCCAAACGCAGCCCCACCGATGTGCGAAATATGACCGCCGACATTGTTTCCCGACAAAATCATAAAGAAATCCAAGGCGAGCAATCCGTAAGCCACATAGTCCAGCGGTATATTGATGTTGATAAACATCAGCTGGACCTTCGTTTTAGGGATATAGGCAACCAATGCAAAAAACACCGCATAAACCGCAGCGGAAGCTCCTACCAATCCCAAACCATAGTTAAAAACATAGGAAAACCCCATAAAAAACAAAGCGCCCGAAATCGATCCGAACAAGAAAAAAGTCAGGAAATCTTCCTTTCTGAAATAGCGCAGAAATAATTGCCCGATGAAATAAATCATCAGACAGTTCAACGCCAGATGAAGCAAACCGCCGTGAAAAAAAGTATAGGTCAGAATGCCCCAAGGCTGAGAGAAAAACCCTTCTAAAGTGGGTTTGGCATCAAAATAATGATTGATTTTCCAGACGCTATTTCTGAAAAAAAGTAAATCCAAAATGGCGGAAATAACGAAAACCCCAACACAGATAAAGATCAGTTTGACGTTGATGTCGCCGTTTTTATAATTGTTTTTTAATTGTTGAATGAAGTCACTCATATCAATGCTCTCGATGTAATTTTTTCTTCCACGACCGTACAAGAATGAAGCCAATTATCGCCCCACCAATATGTGCAAAATGCGCAATCGGATTCCAAGCGTAATTCTGAATGGCCATAAAAAATTCGAGTGCAATCAACACCGGAATAAAATATTTGGCCTTTACCGGAATTGGCAAGAAAATCAATGCCAGTTTAGCATCAGGATATAAAACCCCAAATGCTACCAAAATACCGTAAATCGCTCCGGAAGCGCCTACCATTGGAGTTACATAATAAGTTGCTAACTCCTTTACAGATTCCATGTCTGAAGAACCTGGCAGCATATAACTTCCCGAGTTATTGTAACTCAAACTTTGAATAAATTCCGGAATATTTACTCCCGTAGCCGCAACGACGGATTTTAACTGTTCGATTTGCAAATAATTTGTGAAATTAAACAAAGCAAAAGAACCCAAACCTGCCGCAAAATAAAGTATCAGAAATCTCTTTGATCCCAAAGCCTGTTCTGCAACAGAACCAAACATCCACAAAGCAAACATATTGAACAAAATATGGGAAATATTGGGAAAAGGCGCATGCATAAACATATGCGTGATGATTTGCCAAGGCCTGAAATTAACAGACTCCGGATAAAAAGCGCCCAAAATGCTTCCCAAATCAATTCCTCTTGAGGCAAAAACAATGGTTGCTAAAAAGAATAATCCGTTGATAATCAATAGGTTTTTGGTAACAGCCGGTATGGGTTGATTGAACATATTTTAATTTAATTTTTTAGTGATTTCATCTTCCGGAATCTGCACAAAAACCGGTTTTCCATAAGGTGAAAAATTGGGTTCGTCCAGTTGCAACAATTGCTGTGCCAAATGTCGGGCCTGTTCGGGTAACAAAGCGACGCCTTTTTTGATAGCGGAATTTTTAGCGATGATTTTGGATATTTCCACTTTCAAATCCACTTTTTCATGCCATTCCAGATCATGTAAAAAATCGGCGAAAACAGATGGAATTTCTTCTGCTTCCACTTCCGTCGGAAAAGCATTCACCATGATGGTATCTTTCTGAAAATCAACATCAAATCCAAAGTTAACCAAATCCATTTCTATGTTTTTCAGCATGGCAGTATCCGATTCGTTGGATGGAATTTCTATGGGAAATAAAAGCCGTTGGCTCAGGGCGTTTCCACTGATGGATTGTGTGAGTTTATGAAACAGAATCAACTGATGAGCCCGGTTTTGGTCGATGATCAAAAGTTCACCTTTGTGTTGGGTTATCAGGTATTTGTTCATCCACTGAATCACCTGAAATTCGCCGATTTCAAATTCTTCTTTGCTTAAAAGGGTTTCCGGATGGTTGTTTTCGATTTCAAATTCAGAAAAAGATTTGTACAAATCCTCAACCGGCCTGATTTCTTTTTGGGAAGACCTCGCATCAAAAGGATTATAATTCCGATCCACTTTGATTTCGGGCGTTTTGACCGCTTGGTTTGGGGGTTTGCTCGGAATAAATGCCCAATCGGGATTCTGGTCAAAATCCAACGAAGGCATGATGTTGAATTGCCCCAAAGCATGCTTCACCGCCGAACGCAAAACCGCATAAATGCTGTATTCGTCTTCAAATTTAATTTCGGTTTTAGTCGGATGGATATTGATGTCGATTTTGGACGGATCAATTTCCAAATTCAGAAAATAGGAAGGCACATATTGGTTGGGAAGTAAATTCTCAAAAGCATCGGTAATGGCTTTATGGAGATAATTGCTTTTTATAAACCGCTGATTGACAAAAAAATACTGTTCGCCTCTTTGTTTTTTGGCACTTTCCGGTTTTCCTACAAATCCATATAGGTTTACAACGTCGGTTTCTTCTGAAATCGGCACCAGTTGCGCATCGATTTTCCGTCCGAATATCTGAACAATCCGCTGACGCAAATTGCCCGATTTGAGTATGTAAACTTCGGAATCATTGTGATAAAACCGAAAGTTGATTTGTTCATGCGCCAATGCAACACGCAAAAATTCTTCCTGAATGTGTCTTAATTCTACTTGATTGGATTTCAGGAAATTACGCCTTGCAGGAACGTTATAAAATAAATTTTTAACCGAAATGGAAGTCCCTTTTTGGGCTGCAGCCGGAAGCTGATCCCGAACTGTTCCACCATCAATTATCAAACGATTTCCCAATTCTTCATCGTCCTTTTTGGTTACGGCATCCACTTGTGCAACCGCCGCAATAGAAGCCAAGGCTTCACCACGGAAACCTTTGGTTTGGATGTGAAAAATATCTTCTGTTGTACGGATTTTGGAGGTGGCATGACGTTCAAACGCCAGACGTAAATCGGTCACGCTCATTCCCGAACCATTGTCCACGACTTGAACCAGCGTTCTTCCGGCATCTTTAACGATGAGGTCGATTTCGGTTGCACCGGCATCAACCGCGTTTTCAATTAATTCTTTTACTAATGAAGCCGGGCGTTGCACCACTTCACCGGCAGCGATTTGGTTGGCCACATGATCGGGCAATAATTGGATGATATCTCCTGTCGAAACCATAAGTTTACAAAGGTAGAATAAGAAGTAAAAAGTAAAAAGTAGAAAGTGGAAAGATTTTGTAAGAAAGTTTATTTGGGGAATTTTTTGTAAATCTCTTTGCGGTGCAAAACGGTAATAAAAGTAATTGTATCATTCATAATTTCAGCGCCTAAACGATAATTACCAAGTCGGATACGGTAAAATTGATGATAGCCCCTCAATTTTTTTATGTTTGGAATTTCCTGAATAGAGCTTGCCGTTTCACATTCTTGAATGATTTTTTCTATTTGAGGAAATATGGATTTTTCTTTGACTTTTTTGAGGGCTTTATTGAAACTTTTATCAAATTCAACCTTCATTTTTGTTGGAGGGTTTTCATAATGGTTGCTTTGGACGCTTTTTTACCTGTACGCTCATCGAGCATCAATTCGCCAAACAAAAAATCCTCTTGCTCAGCTTTGGTTAGGACACGTCCTTTTTCTCCGATTTTTTTAACCAAATCAAGAATAATCTTAGAGCTTTCGCTGTTTTTTGTGTTGATGATTATGGTTTCCATTTTAAGTTGTTTTCCACAAAGTTAGAAAAAGATAGGGAATTCAGTGTTGGTAAATTTGTGGAAACATAAATGAAATCAAATCTTTTTAGAAAACTCCGCCATCACAACCGCCGTAACACCGGCTTCGGTTCCTTTGTTGCCGTGTTTCCCGCCTGAACGGTCGATGGATTGTTGTTCGTTATCGTCGGTCAGAACACAAAAAATTACGGGGGTGTTGAATCGGATGTTAAGGTCTTTGATGCCTTGGGTTACGCCTTGGCAAACGTAATCGAAATGGGCCGTTTCGCCGCGAATGACGCTTCCGATGACGATTACAGCATCAAAATCTCCTTTTTTACACAATTGGCTTGCGCCAAAAACCAATTCGAAGCTACCGGGAACTTCAAAAGACTGGATGTTTTCTTCTTTTGCACCTAAATCAAGCAGGGTTTCAATCGCCCCTTTTTGAAGATTATGCGTGATGTGGTGATTCCATTGTGAAACAACAATGCCGAAACGAAACGCTTCGGCATTGGGTAATTTATTTTTATCGTAAGCCGACAGGTTTTTATTTTCCGTTGCCACCTGTTGCGTATTTAAGTCTTTCCAGGAATTTCTCTACTTCGCCATTTCCGGCATTTGGATATTTGTCTGCCAATGTTTGGAAGTATTTCTGCGCATCTGCATTTTGTCCCAATTGCATAGCCAACTTACCTGCTTTTGTGTAATACAGGGTTTGAATGACTTCTACATTGGTTCCTTCAGCAGCTTTTACATAGTAAGGAAGCGCTTCTTTTTCTTTTTTGGATTCTACCAAAGCATTTCCGATCATTCCGTTTTTCTGAGCCATCAGGATTTCATCTTCCGTGGTAAATTTTTCCAGCATGGAAACGGCAGAAGCATAATCACCTAATTGGTAATAAGCGATTCCGGCTTTATAGCGCGCGATGTTTCCACCCTTTGTGCTACCATATTCTTCGACGATTTGCTCATATCCCTGAAAACTTCCCGGACTTCCTTTTAAAGCCAAAAGAACAGAGTCCTGTTTGAAATATTCGTCTGCTTGCACCATTTCGGTAAATGCTTTTTCCGATTTTGGTTCCAAAACGGTTTTCAGATAAACGAAATATCCGATGGCCACAAGCGCCAATGCGCCCAATACACCTATGATGATTTTGGAATGTTTTTCAAAGAAATTTTCCGCTTTGTAAGCGGTTTCATTCAAGCTATCCAAAACTTTTTCCGTTGTATATTCTTGTTTTTTTCTTGCTTTCGCCATGGTTATTTGAATTTCAAGTGTGCAAAAATAAGAAATTTTATGATGAGTGCAAATTTCATATTACCAATTCATAATCAAAAATTTAGTATTAAATTTAACAAACCATAAATTTACCACTGTGAAAAAAACATTTATTTTTTTGTTTTTAAGCTTCTTCCTTCCCAATTCGACCTTTTCACAATACACATTAATCCCCGACTCGAATTTTGAAGAATTTCTCGAAAGCAATGGCATGGGAGATGGCGTAGCAGGAAATGGACAAGTATTGACAGCAAATATCGAAAATGTAACAGAATTAGTTTTGAGTGATTTGAACATTCAGGATGTTACGGGAATTCAGGATTTCAGCATGTTGGAACTTTTGGGTTGCATTTTAAATCCCGTTAGCGAGTTGGATTTGTCTCAAAATACTCATTTAAAGACAGTCGGTTTGTATCGGCTTTTTTCATTGGATCATTTGGATGTTACAGGACTGGAAGAATTAGTGGAGCTATACATCTTGGAGAGCCTTATGCCTTCAGTGACTTTGGGCTATCATCCTGATTTGACCTTCATTGATGTAACAGGAAATACGTTGAACTCGATCAATGTTTCACAGTGTCCGGCTTTGGAACATCTGGACATAACGGAGAATTATATTTCTGAACTCGATCTTTCCCAAAATACCAATCTACTCCTATTATGGAACGGTTTAAATCCCTTAACCTCATTAGACACCTCTTTTAATCCTAATTTAGAAATATATTCCGGTAATGGTCAAATGACTCAATATGATTTTTCCCAAAACCCCAACCTTTATTCTGTTGGGATCGGTATGAGTCCAAATTTGGAATATATAGACATGAGAAACGGGAACAATGAGATAATTCAAATGTTTCATATAGGAGGATGTGAAGAATTAAAATGTGTTTATGTAGATGATAAAACGGCTCCTTATATGGAGGAATGGAATATGGATTACGGGACATTTGTTAACAATGAAGCAGAATGTGAAGCTTTGCATACGGAAGAAGTGGAAACAAATGAATTTCTTTTCTATCCCAATCCCGTAAAAGACAAATTTTTTATAAAAAATGATCATCAGACGATCTTAAAAGTGAAAATTTTGGATATTCAGGGAAGAAGGGTCAAGGAGAAAAGAGGAATGCAGAATGAGATCGAAATTGATTTGAGGGAATTACCAAGCGGAGTATATTTTGTGATAATAGAATCAAAAGATAAGATATTGAAAACAGAAAAAATAATTAAACAATAAAAAAAACCCTCAAATGTTTTCTAACAAATTGAGGGTTAAATATTTTGGTTTATTTCAATTTAGAAGAAATATCCGACTGATAGATTCAGCATATTGGAACGGTTTTCTGTTTGAAATTCACCCGATCCGCCGATGTTGTATTTCGTGATGTTTTTGCCTAAACCGAATTCGTATCGCAAATCAAAATTCAGATTTTTGATGTTGATCCCCGTTCCGATCTGCCATCCCAAACCGATTTCGTCTCTTTCATCAGGATCCGGAAAATCAATCCCATCAGATTTGACGGTGTCCTCAAAATTCAATGAAAACACAGGACCTGTTTGAACCTGAATCAATCCTTTAGCAAAAGTAGTTCCCAGGTTTACCGGAATGTCCAAACGACTTTTCTTCACATCAATGCTTTCTCCTCCATCCTCATATTCGTTTTTAAAAGCGGTATAAAGCAGTTCCGGCTGAACATACAAACCTCCTGTATTTATCCTTAGCATGGCACCTGCCTGAAATCCGACAGAACCTTTTCCTTTGTCTTCCCAAGTTTCATTGATAGCAGTAAGCACACCATTATCAGCATTAAAAACAAGACCGGCTTTTAGTCCGAAATCTACATTTTGCGCAAAACTATTCATCGCAAATAGGGAAAACCCTAATAACATTAACTTCTTCATATATGCTAAATTTATTTTTTTGAATTTGCTTTTTCTTCCAACAATACTTCTCTTAATTTGGTAAAGAGCTTTGAAGAATAAACGAAATCGATGACCGCTTCATTGTCCGCAGTCAAAATTTCATTTTTATCACCCGACCATTCCAGAACTCCGTTTTTAAGGAAAATAATGGTTTCGCCAATTTCCATCACCGAATTCATGTCGTGGGTGTTGATGATGGTGGTGGTGTTATATTCGACGGTTAATTCGTGTAACAATTGATCGATGACCATGGCGGTTTTAGGGTCTAATCCCGAATTGGGTTCGTCCGCAAAAAGATATTTGGGTTTATTGACGATGGCGCGGGCGATGGCTACTCTTTTTTGCATTCCACCAGAAATTTCGGACGGAAATTTTTTAAAAGACTCCGGTGTCAAATTCACCCTGGTCAAAACTTCTTCAGAACGATCGTTCATTTCTTTTGCGCTCAAATTGGAGAACATTTCCAGCGGAAAACGTACATTTTCCAAAACGGTCATGGAATCAAACAAGGCACTTCCCTGAAAAACCGTCCCGATTTCGCCTCGCAGCGCTTGTCTTTCTTCATAACTGAATTTGGTCGTATCGCGTCCGTCAAATAATATTTCGCCTGAAGTTGGTGTAATGAGTCCGGTCAAACATTTCAGAAAAACGGTTTTGCCGGAACCCGACTGTCCGATGATCAGATTGGTTTTTCCGGTTTCAAAAACGGTGGAAATCCCTTTGAGTACTTCGATGTCTTCAAACTGCTTTTTTAAATTCTTTACCTCTATCATCAGCTCAAAATCGTTTGGGTTAACACTAAGTTTAAGATAATCAAAATAACCGATGTCCAAACCACAGCCGATGTACTGGAACGGCCTACTTCAAGAGAACCTCCTTTTACGTGGTATCCATAATAAGCCGGAACCGTTGCGATGACAAAGGCAAAACAAATAGTTTTTACAAACGTATAGACAAACAATCGAGTCGCCATAGGCATCTGTAGTCCGATGATATAATCGGATTGGGACCACATTTGAGTGACTTCTCCGATTAAATATCCGCCGACCAAACCCATAGCGATACTGATCATGATCAAAATCGGATTAAATAAAACGGCCGCAACAATTTTGGGCATCACCAAAAAGGAAGGAGAATTAATTCCCATGACATCCAGCGCATCGATTTGTTCGGTAACCCGCATGGTCCCTATGCTGGAAGCGATATAAGACCCTACTTTACCGGCAAGGATCAGGGAAATAATCGTAGGAGAAAACTCCAAAATCAGTACAACTTTGGTCGCATAGGAAATGTAATAATCCGGAACCGGAATGTCGGCGCCCTGAAAATTTTGCGCCATCTGGATAGCGGTTACCGCCCCCATAAAGAGGGAGATAAAAGCCACCAGACCCACGG
Source organism: Moheibacter lacus (assembly GCA_040392505.1). Lineage (GTDB taxonomy): Bacteria > Bacteroidota > Bacteroidia > Flavobacteriales > Weeksellaceae > Moheibacter > Moheibacter lacus_A. The sequence goes on from JBEBVY010000002.1 coordinate 54,850, forward strand.
AACTCATTCCTAAATCATAGACTTCCCGCATGATGAGTTTGCGAAATACTTTTGCTCCCTGTGGCTTTTTAAAAACTTTTTTTAGGAACAAAAAATAAGCACCTATAAATCCCAGCAGTTTTAACATACGCTGCAAAATTAGGATTTTTTTTGTCATCCCAATTTTTTTAACTTTCGCCAATGAATCTGAAATCGCTCGATCCCTTCCTTCCGACAGGAGCCTTAATCTTTATAGAAAAATGGCTGGAAGATGTACACGTCGTCATCAAATTAAAAAATGAACGACGCACGAAATTGGGCGATTACCGGTTCAATCATCATCCACACCTCCACCAAATTTCCGTAGGAAAAAACCTGGCTCCTGAAGCCTTCTTTTTTGTGTTGACACATGAAATCGCCCATCTGAAAGTGCAGAAAAAATTTGGTTCAAAAGCCAAGTCACACGGTATGGAATGGAAATTTATTTTTGGAGAAATGTTGCGGGAATCAATAGAAATTTACAAAGAATCCCGAAATGAAATAATCCAACACGCGAAAAGGCCCAAAGCCAGCGTAGGTGCTGATAAAAACCTTTTCCAAACATTGTTTTTAAAGAAAGATCAATTGGGAAATATAGTGGAAAACCTAACTGAAAACCAAAAGTTCCGAATTGGAAAAAGGGTTTTTCAGCGTGGCTCCAAGCGAAAAATACGGTATATTTGCAAAGAACTGAAAACGGGTCGTATGTTTTTGGTAAATGGGCAAGCAATAGTAGATGAAATAATCAACGAATGAACAAAAATTACTTTGGAGTTATCATGGCGGGAGGAGTCGGGTCACGTTTTTGGCCTTTAAGCACTTCCGAATTTCCCAAACAATTTCACGATATTTTAGGAACCGGACGCACCTTTTTGCAAAGTACGTTTGACCGGATGAAAAAACTCATTCCTGCTGACCAGATTTACATCGTCACGCTGGGCGAATATGTTGACCTTACGCTTCAACAATTGCCTGAAATATCTAAAAATCAGGTTATTGCAGAGCCTATGGCGATGAATACAGCTCCTTGTAATCTCTATGCCGCCAAATTAATCCATGAACTCAATCCCGAAGCCAACATCGTGGTGGCTCCTTCAGATCATGTGATTTTGCAGGAAGATATTTTCATTGAAAAATTAAAATTGGCCTTGCATGAATCAGAAGAAAAAGAAGAATTGATCACGCTCGGGATTCAACCTACACGCCCCGACACCGGATATGGTTACATTCAATTTATCGACAACAAAAAATCGGAAATAAAAAAGGTTAAAACCTTTACGGAAAAACCGGGTATAGAATTGGCTGAAGTGCTGTATAAATCAGGTGATTTTCTTTGGAATGCCGGTATTTTTGTTTGGAAAGCGTCCACCATTTTGAAGTCTTTCCAAAAACATTTACCTGAAATGGTTGAGTCTTTTGAAAAAATTCAGAGTCCTTTGAATTCTGAAAAAGGCAAGAAGGAAGTAAAATCGATTTATTCGCATCTGCAGATGATTTCTATCGATAACGGGATCATGGAAAGAGCGGAAAACGTGTATGTAATTCCCTCTTCTTTTGGTTGGTCAGATTTGGGAACCTGGAAATCTCTTTATGAAATTTCGCCTAAAAATGGCGGAAACAATGTCAAACACGGCAAACACATTTTGACTTATAACACCAAAGATTCTTTGATTTATACCTCCCAGAGTAAGGCCATCATCGTAGATGGTTTAGAGGATTTTATCGTGGTAAACACGCGAAGAGCTTTGTTGATTTGTCCGAAAGATAAAGACCAGGCCATCAAAGCATTTGTGAGCGATTTGAAACTGAACAAAGGAGAGAAGTTTACTTGAAACGGAGTTAGTCAAGTGTAAGATGCTCAAAATCAACCACTCAACCACTCTTCCATTCAATTACGAATTCTTTATCCCCAATTTCCTGTGTGCTTTTCGGTAGGCCCATTTTTCCTTGTAATCAATCCATTTCTGTCCTTTGAATTTACGGATGTAATAATCCAGATGTCGCATGAAAAATATGTTGTACATCATACCCAGAAAACGTCTCGGATCTTGCGGTAAGGCGCGGAGAGAAATGGAAAATCCGCCGTTCAAATAGGAAATATAATGCCACCATTCGCCCGGAATATAAAGCGCGTCGCCATGAAGCATATGCGCTTCAAATCCTTGAGCATGTTGTAGAGCCGGATATTTCTCAAAATCGGGATTGTTCATGTCGATGGATTCGATGTTACAGATCGACATGGGAACCTTATACAAATTGGTATTTTGCTCAGGGCCAAACAATAAAACGCGTTTATGTCCTTCGAAATGAATATGCAGATTATCACCCAAATCGATGTCATAATGCATAAACGTATGCGCCTTGCTTCCGCCAAAAAACAGCGCCGGAATTCGTTTGAAATAATTCATTCCTATGTCCGGATATTCAAAATCCTTTTCCAGTTGGGGCAAATTGTCTTTGACCATGTAGAAAAAAATACGCAGATCCGTAGGTTCGTTGTTTTGCAATTTGTCGAGGTATTCACGCATTTTCATGTGCGTCACCGGCTCATACGAACTTTTATTGCCCTTGGTCGGTTCGTTATTGTAGAGTGGAACGACTTGTTCGCCGGCGATTTCCTTGATATAATCAAACCGCCATTTGTCGTTCCAGGAATCGGTCAAACCCTCTATCAGAACGGGTCTTTTCTTTTTCAAATAATTTTTTACAAACTCCTCTTTGGAAATCCCCTTAACGCGGTCGACCGGAGCTAAATTGAATTTTCCCATAGCTTTCAAAATTAATTATTTCTTCCAAATTCATAAGCCGAATTGATTTTATCCACCAAATGCTTTCTTCCGATTAACTCCGAACAAGTCAAAACCGCTCCTATCGTTACACCCAAAATGCCATGCATGCTGATGCATTGTCCCGTGAGAAAGAGATTGGGAATTTTGGTGCGCGGCGGAAGATAATTCTTCAAAGGAAAATCGGCATCTTTTGTAAATCCGTACATGCAGCCGGAGGCGCTACCTATGTAATCCCGGTATGTAAGCGGCGTAGCAACATATTTTGATTGGATGCAATTACGGATGTCCGGAAACTTTTTCTCCAATTCTTGAAGGAGAATTTCGGTTTTCTCTTCTTTAAAGCGCTCGTATTCCTTTCCTCTTTCATCCTTTTCCGCTACCGTGTTGAACGTATCTTTCCATTTCTCCACTTCCTCATAGCGCATATAGGTCAAAACACTGATTCCGTCCGACCAACCGTCATTTTCCGATTTGGCACTGAACGAAATCATATAACTTTCCGGCCAGTTTTTTTCTTCATAATGGATGCTTTCCCAGACTTTATTTTCATTTTTGAAATGATAATAATTGTGTTTCAAATAAGGAAAACAATTGGGTTTCAGCGTGATATACAAACTAAAAGAGGAAATCGTGTCTTCCGATTCGTTGATTCTTCTTTTGTAGGATTTTCTCAATTGGAAATTGTCAATGATTTCCAATGTTTTCTTGGGATCGATGTTGGAAATAAATCTTTTTCCTTTATAAATGGATCCATCGGCCGTTTTCACAAATTCAACTTCTCCGCCTTCATTGACCGAAATGGAAATTACTTTTTTGTGTTTCAACACTTTACCACCCAATTTCCGAATTTCTTTTATCAATAATTTAGAAATCTGACTTCCGCCATTCACACACCTCCAGGCACTTTCTATGTAGGAATTGATCGATAAAGAATGCACATAAAAGGGCGTTTTATTTTCAATTCCTGCATATAGAAAATTCGTCCCGGCCAGTACTGCACGCAGTTTCAAATTATCGGTCAACTCATTGATGACTTCGCTTGCTTTTAGCGACATCAAATCCTGATTGGAAGCGGGATTATCATCCATTTCTACTTTGTAGAGCGGAAAACTTTCACAAACCGTCTTCATTTTTTCAACATAGCTTTGGATGGCGGACTTTTCTTCCGGGAAAAAACGGATGAGTTGTTGAACGAAATTATCAGCACCCTGCGCAAACGGATATTCGTTTGGATCTCCGTCAAAGGTCACCATATCGTATCCGTCTTCATCCATTCGTTGGATTTTCAGTTTGTCCGCGATACCGAGATAGTGAAAATATTTGTGGAGGTTTTGCCCCTGTAAAAGCCCTCCTATGTAATGAACGCCCGTATCAAAAATGACTTTATCACGTGAAAAAGTTTGGAGATTTCCCCCGAATTGCTGGTTTTTTTCCAGCACGAGCACTTTCAGGCCTTCACGCGCCAGGATGTTGGCACAAACCAATCCGCCCAAACCACTTCCTATGATGATGATGTCAAATTCTTCCTGCATTTTTGTTTTTAAAAATCGTCAAATCCTTCTCGGAAAAATAGATTTCCCATTCGTCTAAATTTACAGCTTTTTCAAATCCTTCTCTGCATTTTTCATTCTGAACGATCACATAATCCGCGACCGTAAACAATTCGGGAAATTTAGAATGAAACCGCACCGGAAAACGATTGACCGTAAATGTATTTTGAGCAATTTGTATTTTTTCCACATCTTCATCCCAGGCTTCAACCACCCGAAATGCAGAATCGTAAACCAACAGAAAATCCAAAACACCATACCCGCAACCTAAATGCAAAATCCTTGCTTTGACAGGGAGAATGGAAAGAATTGTATGGTACAGACTTTTATGGGCTTCGAAATCGGATTTAAAAGCTTTTTGAATGTATTTCGGTTTGTATATATAATTGAAATTCAGCTTGTTTCGAAAATAATTTTCATCTTCATCCTTTCTTTTCAATTCGATGAATTTTTCTTTGAAATACCGACTGATATTTTTGGTTCTCTCCGTATAATTTTGACCCCAATCTGCGTCATCATGCCGAATCACCGGTAAAAATTCCAAGGTCAATTTCCCTGACTTTAACAGATTGTCATCCTTAGGCAAACGATCTGCATTTCCGCGCACCAAAACGGGTTGGATATCCAGATTCAATTTCTCCGAAAGATAAAATGCTCCCTTGTGGAAACGCTGTACGGCAGAAGTTCGGGAACGTGTTCCCTCCGGAAATACAATGACCGAATAACCCTGTCTTATTTTTTCTTCCAATTGCGGAATTCCGTCGTCATAATTTTCTGAAGACGAATAAAATCCGGCCATTTGGATGGCTTTTCCGAAGAATTTGGATTTTAAAACCCGGTTGTTCACCATAAAAATCAGACGGTTATGCAACATCCCCATCGTGGGCGTATCCAATTGTGAAGTATGATTGGCAATGATGATTTTCGGGGTGCTGAAATCCAGATTTTCTTCTCCTATTTTTCGTATCGGAATAAACGGCGTTCCGTACACCAACAGCCAGAAATATTTTTGCATCACCGTATGAAACGCACCGAATTTTTTCTTTTTGCTAACGGGAATAATCGGTAGAAATACCTGAGCCAGAAGATTTAAAATGAATCCGGCGACAAAGAAATATCCAAACGTAAAAAACGTATAAATCACCCCCAAAATAGTGCGCGGCGTATTGCCTTTGTCTTGTGGTTTCTGGATGAAAAAACGGAAAAGCCAAGGCTGAATCGTAAACGACATCAGAACCACAACGGTCAAACCGATGATTGGAATCCATGAAATCGAATAAATAGCAGGATGTTTGGCAAAAATCAAAACGCCAAAACAAATAATCGTTGCGAGAGCCGACATCAAAATGCCCGATTTAAAAGCAGGCATTTCATCCGTTCCATAAGTGTATTTTTCAATCAGTCCGCGGGTTACAAAAATCGAATAATCCACTCCCAGACCAAATATCAATGTAGTGATGATGATATTGAAGGCGTTAAAATTTAAACCCAATACGCCCATCATCCCCAGCGTTACAAGCCAGCCGGCAAAAATAGGGATATTGGTGATGAGGGTCAGTTCCATCGAACCGAAAAACAAAAACAAAATGATAAAGATGACGATCGATGAGATGAAAAACAATTTATCAAAATCTGCCTCCAAATTGGATAAAAAGGTTTCGGAAAGTTTTTTTCGGTCGATGACCAATGTGTTTTTTCCTTCAGAAAATTCTTTGACTACTTTATCCGTATTTTCATTTTTCATTTTCAGCGAAGAGGTAATTGTAACCAGATCATCCTCTTTTTTAACGAACTCATTCAGAAATAATTCATTCAGAATTTCGTTTTCGGTCAGATTTTCATAGGTGAATTCTTCATTTAGCCGATTAAAAAACGGAGAAAAAGCATTGTCCTTGAAACCGAATTTTCGGCCTTCGGAAATCATTTGATTTTGTAAGGTTTCTTTGCGTTCTTGTGTCCAGAACTGGTTCCAGCGTTCGATTTTTTGTTTCTGTTCATTTTCCGAAAGTAAAATTCCGCCGATGGAACTAAAAGACAGAATCTCATCTTTATTTTCGGCCTTTAAAAGTTTATTGTACAAATCTGAATTTGCCGCCAAAGCTTCTTCAAAATCGGAACCGTAGGAAGCAATGTATATGGATTTTGAGGAATAATCATTTAGTTTATCCAGTTCATTTTCAGCTTTTTGTAATTCATCCGGCATATAATTCAGTTTATTCAAATCGTTTTCAAAACCTACATTTCGATAGGTAAACAAACTGATCAGAATGAGCAAAACGGAAAAGCCGAGCAGGAATTTATTTCGATCGAAATCATAAGAAGCCAGTTTGTCAATGATTGTATTTTGTTTGACTTCGAATGAATTTTTGGGCAAATAAACCTGTGGCACAAACAATAATGCAAAAATGGCGGCACCCAGAACGCTGACCGCCGCAAAAACACCCAAATCTTTCAGTACATCGGACTTTAAAAACAACAAAACCAAAAAATCGGCTGCCGTAAAAACCGCACAAATGAGCAGAGGTTTTACGGTACTTTTGAATAATTTTTCGATATCGCCCGTGCTGCGGTAATGACTCAAAATATGCAGCGAATAATCCAGCGTCAGACCCAGAAGCACCGATCCAATCCCTATGGAAATCGCTGAAATTGTTCCTTTTAAAAAGTACAAAACAGCCATGCCAAGCAAACTTCCAAAAATCGCCGGAACGATGATAATCAGTGGAATGTAAGGCTTTCGGTAAAAATAAATAAACAAAGCAAAAAGCAAAACCACCGAAATGCTCAGCGTGAGGATGATGTCGTTTTTGATGCGTTTGGCGTTGGCAACAGAAACAGGAGTTGCTCCGAAATATTCCGCTTTTACATTTGATTTTTTGAATTCGGTATTTAATTTTTGAATCGAATTATTCAGGTCGTTTACCAATTTTTCATTCTGGGAAGTCTCGTTGGCACCGGCTTTGGGAGTGATAAAAACGAAGAGATTTTTGCCGTTTTTATGTTGCAAATAACCGTTTTCAATAGAAAAATTCTCACCGGATTGTAGTTGTTGGAATTTTTTGATCGCCATAAAATCCATTCCAAAAGGGTCAGAACGTAACATTTGAGCGGTAACCATTCCCGACGGAGAAACGATGGAATGATAGACTTCTTCTACTTTTGTGGAAACATTTTCCGGGGCGAGAAGAGAATCGATCTGGTCATAATCCTTTTGGTCCAGATACAAAGGAAGATGCGTGGAAACAAAATCGAGCAATTCAACCATTTTATCATCCTCAAATCGCGATTGAAGATTTCCGACCGATGGATTTTCGGAAAGTTCGGCGGTTAAACCATCGGCAAAAGCCTGTAAATCAGCTTGATTATCAATTGAATCGGAAGAAATATTGACGATGATTTTATCGGCATAACTGACATTTTTCAACACCTGATTAATGGTTTCCGAATCCTCTCCCGAAGGAATTAATTTGGAGATGTCTTCTTCAAATGAAATTCGTGAAGCCCAGTATCCGAGCAGAATCAATAAAAAAATGGTTGAACAAAAAAATAAAACTTTCCGTTCTTTAAAAGTGTGATAAGCAGAAATAAACAATTGAACCAAAACTTCCTTTATCCGATTAAGAAACAAATATATAAATTTGCAACGGCAGAAAAGGAGTTGTTGGATGATGAAACGATGAAATCTTTAGGAGCCGATTAGAAAATAAAAGAATGTTAAAAATTTCCCTTTTGGGATTTGGCCACATCGGCCGGGTTCATAAAAACGCAATAGACGAAACCAAAGGCGCAGAACTGGTTTCCATCATAGATATCAATTACGAAGATGAGGAATCAGCCGTTCCGATTTATAAAACGCTGGAAAGCTTTTTGACGGAAGATAAAGAAACCGATCTGGTGGTCATCGCTACGCCAAACGGCCTTCATCGGGATCATGCGATTCGCTGTCTGAAAGCGGGCAAACATGTGCTGATTGAAAAACCGATTGCTTTAACCATAGAGCACGCCCAGGAAATCCTTCAAGCTGCCGAAAAGTATGGACGACGGGTTTTTTCTTCGATGCAATTGCGGTTTTCGCCGCCGGTCAGATACGTGAAGACGCTTTTGGAAAATAATTCTTTGGGCGAGATTTATATGGTCAACATCAATTGTTACTGGAACCGCAATAAAAATTATTACATGACCCGCGAATGGCATGGGACGAATTTAATGGATGGCGGTGTTTTGTTTACCCAATTCTCACATTTTATCGACATTGTAAATTATTGGTTTGAAGAAACCAGCTGCATCGGTGCATCATTTTACAATTTTAACCATCAAGGAATTACTGAATTTGCCGATAGCGGGAAATTGGATTTTAAAGCGAATGAAGCGGTCGGAAGCATGATTTTCACGACTTCGACCTTCGAAAAAAATTACAAAAGCGGCATCATAATCATAGCTGAAAAAGGAACGATAGAAATCGGGGATCAATATTTAAACGAATTGAAATACAGCAATTTAAAAAATGTAGTTTGTTCCAAAAACATGTCGACCGAAGTCAAAAATTTTCATCCGGTAGCCATTGCCGAAATCCGTGATGCTTTATCGGAAAACCGAGCTTCGGTTTTGGACGGTGTTCATGCGGTGCGTTTGGTGCAATTTATTGAGGAAGCCTATCAATTGGCGGAGTAAAGTATTTGTTGATTTAGTTATTCTAATTTCAAGGTTTAAAATCCTTATATTTTTGGTCATCTTGTGAAGTATGGAAAACAGCTTTGATGAAAATGATTTTATTATTTTCATCAATTGTATAAAAAACAATAAACGGAAATTTTTTCATGGGCTTACCGCGGAAGTGTTGAAAAAAGAACCTGAAATAAACTGACTTCTGAATGTCTTTAAAGGTTTTTTTGTAATCGTCTATGAATGATTTTGCAACTTTAGTTGAAATCTTATTTTTGTAATAAGCCGTAGCGTCCTCAATATTTTGTTTGGCTACCGGCGTTATGACAATTTTATAATTCATATTTGTTTTTCAATTCCTTATAGAAATCTTCTGCATCTGAACATTCATCTAAAGAAATGTTTTCCTGATCTAAAAGTATTTTTTTTTGCTCGTCCGATAGTTCAAAATCTGAGTCTGATTTTTTTTCATATTGAGCTCCGATAAGTTCCAAAAACTCCAAAAAAAAGGAGTTTTTATTGTCAGGAACGGAAACATTGTATGTTGTCATAAAAATTTCAGTTATAGAATTTTACATCAAAAATCTAAATACAAATATAATAAGAAAAACAGGAACAAGAACCCGATGATATGGAAACATTATCGGAAAACCGAGCTTCGCTTTTGGACGGTGTTCATGCGGTACGTTTGGTGCAATTTATTGAGGAAGCCTATAAACTTTCTGGAATTTAAAATTTGGGCGCCATTTCGGGCTGGCGGCACTCGCTTTTTTTGTAGCCTTCAAGAACCTCAGGCTACAAAAAAGAGCTCAAACAAACTGCCTTCATCCCGGGCGCGGACAGCGTTAGTAATAAAAAACCGCCAATTAATACCCGACAAGTATGAAACTATAAATTATCCCAATGCCTGTTTCAAATCCTCCAATAAATCCTCAATATCTTCAATTCCTACACTTAAGCGCACCAGGTCATCGGTAATCCCTGTTTCGGCACGTTTTTCTGCAGGAATGGAGGCGTGTGTCATGGTCGCAGGATGATTGGCCAATGATTCAACTCCACCCAAACTTTCAGCCAGTGTAAATACTTTCAGGCTTTCCAAAAAGGAATCGGCGTCTTTGCGTTCGCCCGATTGGAAATTGAATGAAACCATTCCCCCAAAATCACGCATTTGTTTTTTGGCCACTTCGTGGTTGGGATGGTTTTCCAGTCCGGGATAAAAAACTTTCCCGATTTTGGGATGATTGGATAAAAATTCCGCCACTTTTCGTCCGTTTTCGCAATGTCTTTGCATGCGCACGTGTAGGGTTTTGATGCCTCGCAATACCAAATAAGAATCTTGTGGACCCAAAATCCCACCGCCTGCAAATAATTGAAAATGAACTTTTTCGGCTAATTCAGCATCTTTCACAACCAATGCGCCAGCCACCACATCAGAGTGACCGCCCAAATATTTTGTAGCGGAATGCATCACGATATCGGCACCCAAATCCAATGGGTTTTGTAAATAAGGCGAGGCAAACGTATTGTCAACCGCCACCAAAATATCTTTTTCTTTTACCAAATCACAAACCGCCTGAATATCTACCACTTTCATTAAAGGATTGGTAGGCGTTTCAATCCAGATCAATTGGGTTTTGGCATTCAATTTCTCCAAAACATTTTGCGGATTCGTCATATCTACGAAATGGAATTTTAATCCATAACGCTCATAGATCCGGGTAAACATTCTATAAGAACCTCCGTATAAATCATCCATCGCAATCACTTCATCTCCCGGGTTCAAAAGTTTCATCACACTATCGGTAGCAGCTAATCCGGAGCCAAATGCAAATCCGTGGGTTCCGTTTTCGATGCTCGCCAAAGCATTTTCCAAAGCGGTTCTTGTAGGATTTGCGCCACGCGAATATTCATATCCTTTGTGAACGCCCGGGCTGCTCTGGGCATAAGTGGAGGTTTGATAAATTGGCGTCATCACGGCTCCTGTGCTCGGATCGTGTTGTTGATTCCCGTGTATGGTTTTGGTATTGAATTTCATTATTTTCTATGTTTGAATTCTTTCTGCAAACTTACTATGTTTTTAAGATTTGATTAAATTTGGCAGCGGAATTATTATGCGATACAGTTTTTATTTGTTGATTTTCCTTTCGACAATCGGTTTTTCTCAAGAAAATGAACCGCAATATTCGGTAGATGTCAATTACTATTACGGAAGCATTTTGCCACACAGTGAAAAAATCAGTCATCTGATAACCGATCATCCTGAAGGCTTTTTTGTTTCGGCCAACCGAAAAACATTTGGAGATGAGGAATGGGAATCAAGGTTAAATTATCCGGATTATGGTTTGACACTTCATTACCAAAACAACAAAAATGAAACTTTGGGTGATATGTACGGGCTTTTTGCTCATTATAATTTCTATTTTCTGAAACGCAATTTACAATTGCGAATAGGTCAGGGGATTGCTTATAACACCAATCCTTATGACAAAGAAACCAACTACCGGAATTCCGCTTACGGTTCTCATTTTATGCCGGCGTCTTTTTTTATGGCCAATTTTCAGAAAGAAAACATCTGGGAAGGATTTGGAATTCGTACCGGATTATTTTTAATCCATCATTCCAACGGAACCATTAAAACACCCAATACCAGCGCTAACACCGTAGGAGCCAATATAGGAGTTACTTATACATTTGATCATAAAAACGAACGGATTTACCATCCGCGAACCAATAAGGATTCTGCTTTTACCGAACCGATTAGGTACAACATTGCATTCCGAACCGGTGTGCACGAAAGTCACATCATAGGTAGTGGACAATATCCTTTTTATGTTTTTTCGGGTTATGCGGATAAAAGAATCAGCCGATCGAGTGCTTTTCAGGCAGGAATTGATGTTTTTTTATCGATGATGATGAAACATGAAATTGAGATGATGGCGATTTCTTTTCCGGAGAAGGGAATCAGTGCCGATACCGATTACAAAAGAGTCGGATTATTTGTGGGATATGAGTTATTTCTGAACCGATTGTCTTTTGAAGGACAATTGGGCGGTTATTTATATGACGATTATAAATCACATACAGCGCTTTATCAGCATTTGGGATTGAAATATTATTTTTATAGAAATTTCTTTGTGGGAACCGGACTAAAAACCCATTTTTCCAAAGCGGAAGCCATGGACTTTTCGTTAGGAATACGGCTGTGAACCCTACTTAACCTCCAAAAGGAGAAGAATAATTTATGTCAAAATGAAAAAATTACTGTTTGTTTTATTATCAATTTTAATTCTGAGTTGCAATTCGGAAAACGGCCCGGATTGTTTCAAAAGCCAGGGTGATTTGGAAACACAGGAAATTTCAGTTGGCGAATTCTCCAAAATCAATATTTCAGTTGGAGTAGAATTAATTATCAAGCAATCGGAACAACAAACTGTAAAACTGACGATGGGAAAAAACCTCATCAACGATATAAAGTTCGAAGTAGTGGACGGCGAACTGAAAATTACCAATGAAAACGGGTGTGAAATGCTTCGGAACTATCATTCGGCGAAGGTGTATGTGACGACACCGGTATTGGAAAAGATTTATTCGAGTTCGCAGTATTCCATTAAATCGGACGGGGTTTTGACCTTTCCCGAATTGACTTTGGAATCGGGAATTATCGAAGATACGCCGGCAAGCCTGTTTGAAATGCAGATTGAGAACGAGGTGCTGAAAGTAAATGACAATATTTCTTCGGTTTTTAAAATATCGGGAACTTCAGAGAGATTAGAAATCAAATTTTGGGGTTCAAACGGACGTTTTGAAGGCGAAAATTTCAGGGTGGATGAGGTGAATGTCAATCATAGAAGCACCAACGATATCATTGTTTACCCTGTCAACTCTGTAAGCGGAGTAATTCGAAGCACCGGAAATCTGGTCTTGAAAAACGTTCCGCCCATCATTGAGGTAGAGCAATTGTACACCGGACACATCGTTTATCCTTAAATTTTAAAAACGGAGAATTCCCTATTTTTATACCATGAAAAAAATATATTACCTCCAGACCTGCGACACTTGCAGGAGAATCATGAAGGAATTTGATTTTTCCGGATTTGAAAAACAGGAAATCAAAACGGAATCCATAACATCCCATCAATTGGAAGAAATGAAAGAATTGGCCGGAAGCTATGAAGCACTTTTCTCCCGGAAAGCCAAAAAATACAAAGAAATGGGATTGAAAGATGAAGTCTTGTCCGAAAAGGATTACCGGTACTATATTTTGAATGATTATACCTTTTTGAAACGCCCGGTCGTGATAGACGGAAAGGAGATTTTCATAGGGAATGAGAAGAAAAATCTGGAAGCCTTGGCGTTACGTTTTAAAAAATAAAAAGACAAATTCACTATAAAACATAAATCATGAATAAATACATCATCGGATTGACGGCATTGTTTGGAAGCATTCTTTTTGCGCAAAACAAACAATTGACGATGAAAGAAGCGGTTATGGGAATTCGCCCGGACAGCAAAACCTATCAGTGGCTACCGGATTCCGACCAATTTTATGAAAAAGTCAAAACAGGCTATGGAAATGCGCTGGTTTTATATAATGCGGCCAATTTAAAAACCGATACCCTGCTTCGTTCTCTTGATTTTCCGGAACTGAAAAATGTGCCAAATCTGAATTGGGTTGATTCTGAAAAAGCCTATTTTGTGGACAGTCGGATGTATAATTGGTTTAACAAATCAAAAAAAACAACCTCTAAATGGTTTGAATTGTCGGAAAATACGGACGCCATTGAAATTGACGGAAAGTCCGGACAAACGGCTTATGTTATAGATAATAATTTGTTTTTAATTGATTCAAACGGAAAAACAACCCAAATCACAACGGACGGAAAATACGGAATCGTAAACGGGAAAACTGTTCACAGAGAAGAATTTGGCATTTACAAAGGAATTTTCTTTTCGCCCAAAGGAAGTTTAGTCGCTTTTTATAGAATGGACGAAACCATGGTGGAGGATTATCCGATTGTCGATTGGTCAACAACTCCGGCCGTAAATAAAAACATCAAATATCCGTTTGCAGGAAGAACGATTCATCAGGTAACCATCGGGGTTTACAATCCCAAAACCAAACAAACCACCTTTCTTCAAACTGGCGAACCCAAAGATCAATATTTGACTTGCGTAACCTGGTCGCCCGACGAAAAATCGATTTTTGTAACGGTTTTAAATCGTGATCAGAACCATTTGAAATTAAATCAATACGATGCCCAAACCGGAAAATTAACCAAAACTTTATTGGAAGAAAATGATTCAAAATACGTAGAACCGCAAAATGAATTGTATTTCTTGAATGAAAAGGAATTCGTCTGGTGGAGCCAACGCGACGGATTTATGCATTTGTATCGTTATGATGTGAGCGGAAAATTACTCAATCAAATCACCAAAGGAAATTGGTTGGTCAATGAAATAATCGGTGAAAACAAAGACAAAAAAACATTGCTCATCACCTCGACCAAAGATGGCGCGATGGAAAAACATTTGTACACGGTGAATTGGGAGAACGGGAAAATGGAAAGAATCGACAGTGACCCGGGTTATCATTTTTTTACGGCAAATTCAACCGGGACTTATGTGTTGGATAATTGGTCAAATGAAACTACTTCACGAAAAATCGATGTATTATCGACCGACAAAAAAGCCAAACATAATTTATTCACTGCTTCGAATCCATTGGCCGAATACCAGATGCCAAAAGTGGAAAATGTAACATTGAAAGCTGATGACGGAACGGATTTATACGGAAAATTGATTTATCCGACCCAATTTGATTCTTCAAAAAAATATCCGGTTATCGTGTATTTGTACAACGGACCCCATGCGCAGATGAATTTGAACCGTTTTCCGGCGAGCGGAAATCTTTGGTACGATTATATGGCGCAAAACGGCTATGTGGTTTGGGTGATGGACGGAAGAGGAAGTTCCAACCGCGGATTAAAATTTGAACAAGCGATCCATAGAAATTTAGGAGAAATAGAAATGAACGATCAGATGAAAGGTGTGAATTATCTGAAATCATTGCCATTTGTAGATGGAGAAAGAATGGGAATTCACGGCTGGAGTTATGGCGGTTTTATGACCACATCCTTTATGTTGCGCAAACCCGATGTTTTCAAAGCAGGCGTGGCCGGAGGGCCGGTTTTGGATTGGAGCATGTATGAAGCCATGTATGGTGAGCGTTACATGGGAACGCCACAAAATAATGCAGGCGGATACGCCACGAACCTACTTTTTGACAAAACCCAAAACCTGAAAGGAAAATTATTGATCATCCACGGAACTCAGGATCCTGTAGTGGTTTGGCAGCATTCCATTAATTTCTTAAGAAATGCCGTATCAAACGGTGTGCAGGTGGATTATTTTGTGTATCCCGGTTATGAGCACAACGTGCGAGGCTTGGACAGAGTCCATCTGATGCAAAAGATTTCAGATTATTTTGATTTGTATTTGAAGGACTAAGGATATCCATTCATTGTAAAAAACTTTGTACTTTTGCTAACCTGATTTAGAATTATGGCAACAAAAACATTCAGAGAAGTCATTGCAGAGGCGATGAGCGAGGAAATGAGAAGAGATCCTTCCGTTTATTTGATCGGTGAGGAAGTAGCAGAATACAACGGTGCCTACAAAGCATCCAAAGGAATGCTGGACGAATTCGGCCCTGAAAGGGTGATCGATACGCCGATTGCCGAAGGCGGTTTTACCGGAATCGCGATTGGTTCTTCCATGACGGGTTGTCGTCCCATCGTGGAATACATGACCTTTAACTTTTCATTGGTTGCCATCGACCAAATCATCAATAACGCAGCAAAAATGTACCAAATGTCGGGCGGGCAATGGAACATCCCGATCGTTTTCCGCGGTCCGACCGGATCTGCCGGACAATTGGGAGCGACTCATTCCCAGTCCTTTGACAATTGGTATGCCAATACACCCGGTTTGAAAGTCGTGGTGCCTTCCAATCCTTATGACGCAAAAGGATTATTGAAATCGGCCATACGCGATAACGATCCGGTTATTTTTATGGAATCGGAACAGATGTATGGCGATAAAATGGAAATGCCGGACGAAGAATATTTAATTCCGATTGGCGTAGCCGACATCAAAAAAGAAGGAAAAGATCTGACCATCGTTTCCTATGGAAAAATCATGAAAAATGCTTTGGCAGCCGCCGAGCAATTGGAAAAAGAAGGAATCAGCGCGGAGGTGATTGATTTGAGAACCATTCGTCCGCTGGATTATGAAACCATCTTCAGTTCGGTGAAAAAAACCAATCGTTTGGTGATTCTGGAAGAATCATGGCCTTTTGGATCCATTGGAACCGAAATCGCCTATATGGTGCAGCAAAAAGCATTTGATTATCTGGATGCTCCGGTAAAACGGATTACGGCACCGGATATCTCTTCGCCTTATTCGGCCGAATTGTTCAAAGAATGGTTCCCAAGCGTAGAAGACGTGGTGGAAGCCTCCAAAGCGGTCACTTATAAAAAATAAAAACGTTTAAAATTAGTTAAACCTAGAAACCTTCCGTTTTTTGGAAGGTTTTTTTGTGGATATTTGTTGATCAAACCATATGCTAATTAATCGGCTTTTCATATTTACTATCTTGTTGTTAAGTGTCCAAACGCTTACGGCTCAGATTAAAGTTTCGGGAAAAATAATCGACTCCGAAACCAAAAAACCTGTTGCTTATGCCGATGTCACTTTACCCAATGCAGGAGTCTTTACGACCACAAACACCGACGGAAGTTTTTATCTGGCATCGGAAAAAAATGATTCCATTTTGGAAATTACGGCAGACGGATTTGAATTCATGGAGTTTGATTTGACCTCCAAAATCAATTATAATTTATCTGTCGAATTGATTCAAGACGGTACGTTGAAAGAGAATTCCACCGTCGAACTGGATGCTGCGACTATTACCGATAAAAGGAAAAAATACAAAAACAAAAAAGAAAATCCGGCTTATGAAATCCTGCGACAGGTTTGGGCCAGAAAAAAAGAAAACGGACTTCGCAATTTTCCGCAATACGAATACGAAGAATATGAAAAATTGCAATTTGATTTAAACAATGTGGACAGTGCCATGACCCAAAGTCGTTTGTTCAAGGACATGGAATTTGTCTTTGATAAAATCGATACCTCTCAGGTCAGCGGTAAGGCTTATTTGCCTGCGTTTTTAAACGAATCCATTTATAAAGTCTATGGGAAAAACAATCCCAGAAAGGAAAGAAAGGATTTGATTGCCAATAAAAGTTCGGGGTTTGATGACAACGAAATCGTCAGCCAGACATTGAAAAATCTGTACAAGGAATTCAATATTTATGACAATCGTTTGAACTTTTTCAACATCAATTTTGCAAGTCCCATTGCCCGGGACGGATTTTCTATTTACGAATATGAACTCACGGACACTGTCAACATCGACGGTTTGGATTGTTATCGGATTAAATATTATCCCAAAAACGACGCCGGGCATACGTTCAAAGGCGATTTCTATGTGAGCATGAAAGAATTTGCCATCAAAGAAATTACGATGCAAAGCACCAAAAACATCGACGTGAACTTTGTGCGGGATATATTCATAAGCCAAGAATTTGATGTAAAAAACGATACTGTCTTTCTTCCAAAACGGGATTATATTTTGTTGGACATGACTTTATTGAACAAAAAGGACAAATCAAAAGGTCTTTTTGCCCACCGGACGGTTTCATATAAAGATTTCGATTTGGAAAAACCCCATCCCGACAATTTTTATGATCCGAGAAACCATGACCCCTATGCTTCCGGAGCATTTGAAAAAGACGATTTATATTGGACAAATGCACGACATGAAAAGCTTTCTGAAAGTGAAGACGGTATTTATGAAATGCTTGACAGTTTACAGCAAGTGCCTCGTTTTAAGCGAATTGTAAAATCGGTGGAGATATTGGGTTCCGGATACTGGAATGTTTGGAAAGCAATTGACATCGGGGATTTGTATTCAACCTTTGGATACAACGAGATAGAAGGATTCCGTTTGCGTGCCGGAGCCAGAACCTATTTTTCGCAAAACGATATGTGGAGACTCGGCGGATATCTGGCGTATGGATTTGACGACCATCAATTCAAATACGGAGTGGAAGCCCGTTTTATGTTTAACAAATTCAACCGCTTCCAAATCGGAGCCGGAACCAAACGCGATGTGGAACAATTAGGGGTGCAACTCACTACTTCGGACGGAATCATGACACGTAGCTTTGCGTCTTCTTCTATTATTTCGCAAGGTGCTAATGCGAAACTAAGTCATATCAACAAGACCAATCTGTATGCGTCTATCGATCCCTGGAAAAACTTTACTTTACGCATCGATGGAAACTATCAAACAACCCGTGCTGCCGATCCCTATTTATTTGACATCGGCTATATAAACGAAAAGGGTTTGGAAGAAGAACATTTGATCGATACCAACCTAAGCATTTCATTGATTGCCAGACCGGGAGCGAAATTTTCCCGATTTGGAATAGACCGATATGAACATTCCACCTTGGCGCCGACCATTATGCTGCGCTACACCAAAGGTTTCAGCGGATTATTTAACAGTCAGTTCCAATACGACAAATTGCAGGCTTATTTTTACAAACCCTTTTTGATTGGTTCTTTGGGACGAAGTGATGTGGTGTTGGAAGCCGGAAAAATTTTTCAGCCCGTTCCTTTGTCTTTATTGAGCGTGATCCCGGGAAATGAAAGCTATGGGCAGATTCCGGGCACTTTTTCGCAGATTGATTATTACGAATTTGTGACAGACACTTATCTGACCTTTATTTTGGATCAGCATTTTAACGGTTGGATTTTCAATAAAATTCCTTTGCTCAAGAAATTAAAATTAAGAGAAGTCGGATTTATCCGTGCGGCTTGGGGAGATATTTCGGAAGAAGCAGTGGAAATGAACCGATCTGAAATTCAATACATTGCGCCCACCGATACAATTTATTTCGAATATGGATTTGGAATTGAGAACATAGGAATCGGTAACTTTCGACCCTTTAGAATTGATTTTAATTGGAGAGGAAATTATCGGGAATTGCCTGATGCGCGAAAATTCGGAGTAACCGTGGGAATGGATTTTTCGTTTTAAGAACGAATTAAATTTCGAATGAAATTCTACTCAAATTTATAAATCCCTTACATTTATAAACCAAATTAATACAAAAAAGATGAGCGAATATTCTTTACAATCATTCATTGCCAAAAAACGACAGAATGATGCTGAACACGATTATTTTGAACTGGAGACCCCGCAACTTTTGGAAATCAACCTGAATGACCAATTTGTCTGGACCAAAAACGGCGCAATGGTCGCTTATGTGGGCAATATAAAATTTGAAAGAGAAGGAATGCTTTCCGGAGGAATCGGAAATTTTTTAAAAAAATCTTTGACCGGAGAGGGAGCCAAATTGATGAAAGCCCAGGGAACCGGTCGCCTTTATGTCGCAGACGGAGGAAAGAAAGTGCAGATTTTACATTTAAATAACGAATCCATCTGTGTAAACGGGAATGATATTCTGGCTCACGACCAAACCATCAAAAACCAAATCACGATGCTGAAAAGTGTTGCCGGAATGATGTCGGGCGGGATTTTTCAGGTGCGACTAACCGGCACCGGACATGTGGCGATTACCACACATGGAGATCCGCTGGTACTAATGGTAAGCAATGACAATCCCGTATTTACCGACCCCAATGCAACGGTTGCATGGTCCGGAAATCTTTCACCCGAACTAAAAGCCAATATGTCGCTGAAATCCTTTATAGGAAGAGGAAGCGGCGAAGAATTCCAAATGAAATTTTCAGGAGATGGCTGGGTATTGATCCAACCGTATGAAGAAGTTTATTTCCAGCAAGGTAGTTAATTGAATAAACCACAAATACCAACGGCTTAAAAATTTAATAGATTTTTAAGCCGTTTTTTAATTATTATT
Source organism: Moheibacter lacus (assembly GCA_040392505.1). Taxonomy (GTDB): domain Bacteria; phylum Bacteroidota; class Bacteroidia; order Flavobacteriales; family Weeksellaceae; genus Moheibacter; species Moheibacter lacus_A. Next base: position 74,878 of record JBEBVY010000002.1, read on the forward strand.
CAATTCAATCAAGATATAATTGAATTTTCTTTTCAAATAATTGGAATGTATTATATTTGCAGATTGTTAAAATTTCTGTAAAATTATGAACGAACTTTTTCTATGGATTCCGGTAATTCTCTCTATTGTCGGATTGATTTTTATGGCAATCAAAAGAAGTTGGGTATTAAAACAAGATGCCGGAGACGGTAAAATGAAAGAAATATCGGACTACATTTATGAGGGAGCATTAGCCTTTTTAAAAGCCGAATACCGGTTATTAACCTTTTTTGTAATTGGAGCAAGTATAGTACTAGCGGGAATTTCATTTATCGTTCCCACTACTCACATATTGATCGTTATTGCTTTTATTTTCGGAGCCTTTTTCTCTGCATTAGCAGGAAATATGGGGATGAAAATCGCAACCAAAACCAACGTAAGAACTACACAAGCAGCGCGCACGAGTTTGCCTCAGGCATTGAAAGTTTCATTTGGAGGAGGAACCGTGATGGGATTGGGTGTTGCCGGTTTAGCCGTATTGGGTTTAACCGCTTCATTTATCATCCTGTTTCAGGTTTTCATGAATGGCGAATGGGCTGCCGGAACATTTGGTGGCGTTTCAAAATCACCTACGGAATTGATGACCATCGTGCTTGAAACCCTTGCCGGATTCTCTTTAGGAGCAGAATCCATTGCATTATTTGCGCGTGTGGGAGGTGGTATTTATACCAAGGCAGCAGACGTCGGTGCGGATTTAGTTGGGAAAGTCGAAGCCGGGATTCCGGAAGACGATCCTCGAAATCCGGCTACGATTGCCGATAACGTGGGAGATAACGTGGGGGATGTTGCCGGAATGGGTGCGGATTTATTTGGTTCGTATGTCGCTACCGTATTGGCCGCTATGGTTTTAGGAAATTATGTCATCAAAGACATGGGCGGGGACATCGTGAGCGAAGGCTTCGGTGGAATTGGCCCTATTTTATTGCCGATGACAATTGCCGGATTCGGAATTATATTTTCGATCATCGGAACCCTATTGGTTCGAATCAAAGATAATAACGCTAAAGAAAAACAAGTTCAGGGAGCATTGAACCTCGGAAACTGGGTTTCTATCATTTTAACAGCCATTGCTTGTTTTGCGTTAGTTAAATATATGTTGCCGGAAACCATGAAAATGGAGTTTTTTGGTGAAGGATTGAAAGAAATTTCATCTATGCGTGTTTTCTATGCAGCGATCATTGGATTGGTTGTAGGCGGAGTGATTTCATCTGTAACCGAATATTACACAGGATTAGGAACAAAACCGGTATTGGGAATCGTACAAAAATCATCAACCGGAGCAGCGACTAACATCATCGCAGGTTTAGCAACAGGAATGATTTCAACTTTCCCTACGGTAATTTTATTTGCTGCCGCAATCTGGGCTTCTTATGCATTTGCCGGGTTTTACGGAGTTGCACTGGCTGCCTCAGCCATGATGGCAACCACTGCGATGCAATTGGCAATCGATGCTTTCGGGCCGATTTCGGATAACGCAGGAGGAATTGCTGAAATGAGCGAATTACCAAAAGAAGTACGTACAAGAACCGATATTTTGGACTCCGTAGGAAATACTACAGCGGCAACAGGAAAAGGATTTGCGATTGCTTCGGCAGCATTGACTTCTCTTGCTTTATTTGCGGCTTATGTAACGTTTACAGGAATTGACGGAATCAACATTTTCAAAGCTCCTGTTTTGGCGATGTTGTTTTTAGGAGGTATGGTTCCGGTTGTGTTCTCGGCTTTGGCTATGAACTCTGTGGGAAAAGCAGCAATGGACATGGTGTACGAAGTGCGTCGCCAGTTCAAAGAAATTCCGGGAATCATGGAAGGAACATCAAAACCGGACTATGGAAGATGTGTGGAAATCTCCACCAAAGCAGCTTTAAGAGAAATGATGTTGCCGGGTATTTTGACCATTGGTTTTCCTATTTTTATAGTCCTGATCGGTAAATTAGTTTACCTGAATGTTGATCATTCCAATTCTTTGGTAGCCGAAATGCTTGGAGGTTATATGGCAGGCGTTACCGTTTCGGGGGTGCTTTGGGCGATTTTCCAAAACAACGCCGGAGGAGCTTGGGACAACGCTAAAAAATCATTTGAAGCAGGAGTAGAAATCAACGGTGAAATGACCTACAAAGGTTCGGACGCGCATAAAGCAGCCGTTACCGGAGATACCGTAGGTGATCCGTTTAAAGACACTTCTGGGCCATCGATGAATATCTTGATCAAATTAACCTGTTTGGTTGGCTTGGTGATTGCGCCGATTTTAGGAGGACATACTTCCGGTGATTCGGAAGGAACTGCAGAAGGAACAACTACTGAAAGTACAGCGACGGTTTATGCAGAAACAATGGATGCCGACGGAAATTTCATCTATGATTTGGGAGAAGAATCAAAAATTGAGCTTCCTTCCGGAAAAATTCTAAATGTGGGAAGTAATTCAAGCGAAAGAAGGTTATTCAGATTTCTTTCCATTCCTAAATTTACTCAGGAATCCGGTTCAGGAGATGAAAGTTTAAAATGGATTTCTCTCGACAGGGTTCATTTTAAAACCGGTTCATCTGAATTATTACCCAATTCATCAGAGCAATTAAAAAACATCGCGCTTTTAATGGAAGAATATCCTGATGCAAAAGTAAAAATAGGCGGTTATACTGACAATACCGGAGCAGAAGAAGTCAATTTGAAAGTTTCAACAGAACGTTCCAATATTGTCAAGTCAGCTTTGGTTAGATTAGGAGTGGACGAAAGCCGTATGCAATCAGAAGGATATGGTGCCCAGCATTTCGTCTGTGAAGCGAATGACACCGACATCTGTAAGGCCAAAAACCGAAGAGTGGACATCAAAGTGGTTTCGAATTAATGGAATAAAAATATATTAATTGAAAAGCAGTCCACAAAGGGCTGCTTTTTTTGTCTAAATTCAATAAAAAATTGCGTTTACTCAGAATTTATATCGACTCTTTTAAAGGACTTTCAACTGAAAGCTGGATGCTGGCGGTGGTGATGCTCATCAACCGTTCAGGCTCCATGGTATTGCCTTTTCTGGGGGTTTATATGACCGATCATTTAGGATTCAGTTTAGGTAACGCCGGATTTGTTTTGAGTTTCTTCGGAATTGGTTCGGTCATGGGTTCTTGGCTCGGCGGAATGATTACCGATAAAATAGGCGAATTCAAAGTGCAATCCACCAGTTTGTTGCTCAGCGTTCCGTTGTTTTGCTTGATTCCCTTGTTTAAAACGGAAATAGGTTTGGCATTTATCATTTTTCTACAAAGCACGGTGAGCGAAGCATTCCGACCGGCCAATTCAGTTGCGATTACCAAATATGCCAAAAAAGGAAATATCACCCGTTCTTTTTCTTTAAACCGGATGGCGGTTAACCTCGGATTTTCGATTGGTCCTGCTTTGGGTGGGATTTTATCGGCTCTTTCGTACAATTTTTTATTTTATTCCAATGCTTTGGGGGCGCTTTTGGCGGGAATTACTTACATCTGGTTTTTCCGAAAACGGAAACCCCGAAATGAAAACTCAGCCGAAATAAATTCGACTGAAAAATCCATTTCTCCCTACAGAGATTTTAAATTTATATTGTTTGCAGGACTCTGTCTGGTTTTTACGGTTTGTTTCTTTCAGCTGTTGAACACGCTGACTATTTTTTACAAAGAAGAAGCAAATTTGACCCAACAAACCATCGGGTATATTTTAGGATATAGCGGATTGGTCATCGTCATTCTCGAAATGCTTTTTGTACAGATAGCCGAAAGGAAATTCAAACTGAGATTTACACTTTTCATCGGAACTTTATTATGTGGAATTTCGTATGCCATGCTTGGATTTCACCATGGAATTCTTTTTCTGTTTGTTTCCATGACCATTTTGTGTATCGGTGAAATATGGACATTGCCTTTTATGGCGACTATAACGGCACTTCGTTCCGGAGCAAACAACAAGGGCGCTTACATGGGGCTTCTGGGTATCGGATTTTCGCTGGCTTTTATCATTACACCTGCGGCGGGAACTTATATTGCTGATCAGTTCGGGTTTACCGTTTTGTGGATCGGTACGGGGATTTTGATGACATTTACGGCCATCGGTTTTTATTTTATCATTCCTTGGATGTTGGGAGAAAAACAAAATGAATCTGATTTTCACAAATAATTTCATGTTAAGAATCCACAGGTTTTTATCAGGAGTCTTTTAAAAAATCAAAGTTTTTATACATTTATGACCTCTAAATTTTTAAACCATCAAATTAAATCGAAAATGAAATTTAAAAACTATAGCATCCCATTTGAAATCAATCCTGAATATTCAAAATCTACAGCCTATTTCTCCATGGAATTTGCCATCGACCAATCCCTGAAAATCTACAGTGGTGGTTTAGGATTTTTAGCAGGCTCGCATATGCGGAGCGCCTATAGTTTGAAACAAAATTTAATCGGAATCGGTATTTTATGGAAATACGGTTATTATGACCAGTCCCGAAATCCCGACCAGACATTGCATCCGCATTGGGTTGAAAAATCATATAATTTTCTGGAAGATACCGGAATTCGATTTCAAATTGACGTAAATGAACATCCTGTTTGGGTCAAAGCATTGTATTTGAATCCCGAAACATTTGGAACAGCTCCCCTGTTTTTTCTCACCACCGACTTACCTGAAAACGATTATTTGGCACAATCCATTTGCCACAGATTATATGATGCCAATACCGCAACAAAACTGGCTCAGTATATCTTATTGGGAAAAGGCGGCGCAAAACTATTGGACGAAATCGGTTTAAACAGGGACATTTACCATCTCAACGAAGCGCACGGATTACCCGCTGCGTTTTATTTATGGAACAAATTTAAAAATGTTCAGGAAGTCAGAAAACGAATGGTTTTCACTACACATACGCCGGAAGAGGCCGGAAATGAGAAACATGATTTTGATCTTTGCTATAAAATGTCTTATTTCTCCGGATTGAGCAAAGAAGAGGTTTCTGCTGTAACCGGAATCCAACCAGACGAACCATTTAATCACTCTTTGGCAGCATTGAGACTATCCAAAATCGCAAACGGTGTTTCCCGCTTACACGGAGATGTTTCCCGCGAAATCTGGGGGAAATATGAAAATATCTGCGAAATCAAGTCCATCACCAATTCGCAGGACTTCCTGTATTGGGCGGACAAAGAATTGTATCAATTTACTGACAAAAAAGATCATCTCAATTTTGACGGACGTAAGAAATTCATCAAAAGCCAAGCTTTTAAAATTCTAGCAGACCAAACCGGAAAACTATTTGATCCCAACGTGTTTACCATGGTTTGGGCACGTCGTTTTGCCGGATATAAACGCGCGGATTTTTTGTTAAATGACATGGAAAAATTCAACCGATTGTTAACCCATTCCAAATATCCGGTGCAATTGATTTGGGCCGGAAAACCATATCCATTGGATCATACGGCAATCAATACTTTCAATAAATTGGTGTATGAAAGCAAAAAACATGGAAATATGGCCGTTCTGACCGGATACGAACTGGAGTTGAGCCGTCAGTTAAAAGCCGCTTCAGATGTTTGGTTAAATAATCCGAGAGTGCCTCGCGAAGCTTCCGGAACAAGCGGAATGACTGCCGCAATGAATGGTGCCGTTAATTTTTCAACGGATGACGGATGGATTCCTGAATTTGCCCAAAACGGTAAAAACGCTTTTGTCATCCCACAAGTTGACTATAAAAATTTAAGTGTCGAAGAACAGGATAACCAGGATTTGGAACATTTGTATCAAATTTTAGAAAACGAAATTCTGCCGATTTATTATGAAAATCCGGATAAATGGAGACAAATTGCCCAAAACGGAATGAACGATGTGAGAGTTGATTTCAACAGTGATCGGATGGCGGACGAATACTATAAAAATTTATACAACTACTAAATAAAAGGATTTCAAATATTTAGAATAAGTTAAGAATAATCTAAACCGGGTAAGTTTTAAAAAACTCTGCGGTTTTTTTGTAATTTTGCAGATTCAAATAAAGAATATGACAAAAGACGGAAAATTGGAGTTGATGGCACCGGCCGGAAATTTTGAATCTTTACAAGCTGCCTTGGATAACGGAGCGGATTCGGTTTATTTCGGGGTGGAACAATTGAACATGCGTGCGCGTGCTTCGATCAATTTCACGATGGACGACCTTCCGGAAATTTCCAAACGTTGTAAAAAATTGGGCGTGAGAACTTATCTTACACTGAATACCATAATTTATGACCACGATCTTTCTGTCATCAAAACCCTGATTGACAAAGCAAAAGCAGCTGACATAACCGCGGTTATTGCGATGGATCAGGCGGTAATCGCTTATGCAAGACAGGTAGGGATGGAAATTCATATTTCCACGCAAATCAACGTGACCAACATCGAAACGGTTCGTTTTTATGCAATGTTTGCCGACACGGTTGTATTGAGCCGTGAGTTGAGTTTGAGCCAGGTGAAAAAGATTACCGAACAAATCAAGAAAGAAAACATCTGCGGACCTTCCGGAAATTTGGTGGAAATCGAAATTTTCGGTCATGGCGCACTTTGTATGGCGGTTTCAGGCAAATGCTATTTGAGCTTGCATTCCAGTAATTCATCGGCCAACCGCGGTGCCTGCAAACAAAATTGCCGTAAAAAATATACCGTAATCGATCAGGAAACAGGATTTGAAATTGAATTGGACAACGAATACATGATGTCACCAAAAGACCTTTGTACCATTGATTTTCTGGATGAAATCGTCGATGCTGGCATCAAAGTCCTCAAAATCGAAGGACGCGGACGTGCGCCGGAATATGTGGCAACGGTGATTCAATGTTATCGCCAGGCAATTGATGCGATAGCCGACGGAACTTTCTCCAAAGAAAAATCCGATTATTGGATGACTTTGCTTCAAACCGTTTACAACAGAGGTTTCTGGAGCGGTTATTATTTGGGACAAAAATTGGGCGAATGGTCTCCTGCCAACGGTTCGATGGCAACCCAGAAAAAAGTTTACATAGGAAAAGGAAAACATTTTTATCCCAAAACAAACATTGGCCAGTTTCAAATCGAAGCCTATGATTTAAAAGTCGGGGACAAAATTTTGATTACAGGACCGACTACAGGTGCAAAAGAAACAACGGTTTCCTCGATGATGGTGGAAGATGCTATTTCTGAAACGGCAAAGAAAGGTGACAATATCACATTTCCGGTTGATTTCAGAATTCGTCCTTCTGATAAATTATATAAATTGGTCAAAACCGAATTTGCCGAAGCATAATGATACTTAAAGTTCAGAGTTTTAAGTTAAATTCAAATTGACTTGAAACCTTAAACCTTAAACTTGAAACGAATTCATTATGGTCATAATTACCTTACAGAGAGACAAATGCATCGGATGTAATTATTGTGCGGAATTGGCTCCCGAGAAATTCCGGATGTCCAAAAAAGACGGTAAATCGGTTTTGCTGAAATCAACGGAAAAAAAAGGGTTTTTTACGTTAAAAGATCCGGATCATACTATATTTGAGGATTGCGAACGAGCGGCAAAAGCCTGTCCGGTGAACATCATTTCAGTGAAGGAAACATGACCAAATCCGAACTTCGAAAGATTTACAAAAACAAAAGGTTTCAGCTTTTTCAGTCTGAAATACAACAACTTAGTTTCAAAATATTGGAGAATCTGAAGCAAATGGATATTTGGGATTTTTCCGTTTATCATATTTTTATTCCGATTGAACAGAACCACGAAATCAATACTTTTCCAATTATCGAAGATTTATTTTGGCAAAACAAAAGAGTAGTCGTGCCAAAAGTAAAGGGTTTGGATTTAATCAATTGTGAAATTCAAAAAGAAGTGGAATTTGAAAGTGGGCCGTTTAATGTTTTAGAGCCAAAAGAGTTTCAATCGGTTGATAATCAGGAAATTGAATTGGTTTTTATGCCGATGATGGTTTGTGACAAAGCAGGAAATCGAATTGGTTACGGCGGCGGATTTTATGATCGTTGGCTGAACCAAATTGAGAAAAAACCACTCAAAATAGGGTTGAATTTTTTTCCGCCAATCGACCATATTCAAGACAGAAATAAATGGGATGTCCGTCTGGATTATTCCGTTACCCCGGATGAAATCGTATCTTTTATTGATTCAGAGACATCATTGAGTCCGGAGAAATAAAAAATGAATTCGTGTTTAAATTTCTTGGGTTCTTTTTTCAGAATATAGGTTGCGGATTTGGGTTTTGTACTGATCAATTTTTTGTCTTTTGAAAAATAATTGACATCAAAATTTACTATTTTGAGAGAATCAGGTCGTATGGAATCCTGTTCAGATAAATTTAATTCTCCTATTTCTATATAAAAAACCTGAAGTGAATCCAGCTCATTTAAAATTTGAGCAGGTGTAATGGTGTCATTTTCAAGAAAATAACTTTTTATTTGAGGATATAAAATCTCCTGAAGTATGCTGTCTGCCGAATTGGAAGAATACAAAGAGGAAAGTTCGTAAAGCTCAGTCAATTTCTGTTTGGTGATAAAATTGATGGAAGCAATGGAATCCATTTTTGAAACGGGAGATGAATGGTTCCGATAGGTTTTGATTACTTCAGGATCGTGTTTTCCCTGAAAAGTCGTCTCGTTTTTACATGACCAAACGACAAAAATAAATCCTAACGCCAACTGTATGAATGATTTAATTTTCATCTGAGTGGATTTTAAATTTGATTTTAACAATTTTTCCGTTTTTCCTTTCCGCTTCGATCAGCGTAAAGTTTTTTAACGAACTTGTAGGCAGGGAGACTAAATTGATGTATTGTTTTTTACTCAATACTTCTACTCCAAAGTATTCATTATCATATACTTGATAAATTAAAGCGTCATTTGCAATCATTTCATCGAGCATTTTTATCCGCTCTTTTACACTTTGGGAGGATTTGGAATAGTGACGAAGCATTACTTTATAATCGTCGGGCTCCAATCGTATGGTCTCCATTCCCCTGTATTCATGCAAATTTAATTTAAAGGTGTCTTGTTTATAATAGGTCGAATTGATGGCCATGAGCAAAGTGTCTTCTGAAGAAGAAAATTCCACACAGCCCTTTTCTGTAAACAATTCCAAGGGAGTAAAACCTTTTCTTGCAATGGTTATTTCTATGGGTTCCGTTATGGCCGAATTTCGGTCTGCATCCACAAAACAAAATTCATAGGTCTTTTGGTAAATAAGACCAAAATACACTCCGCAAGCAACCAAAACCAATCCTACGACCGTCAATAAAACATACCAAAATGCGCCCGATCGTTTTTTCGGTTCTGCTTTCCGCCCTAATTGTTCCTGTCGGGAGGAGTGTAGATCTTTCATTTTGGCGTCTGACGCCGGGATTTCTGGTTGTTCTTCCGAAAAAGATTCGAGAGTCGGATTTTCAAAAGACTTTTGTTGGGTACGTAAAAATTCGGACCAGCCGGAATATCCCGCATATTGGGTCAAAAGGTTTAACATATCGATTCTCGGTAACTTTTTAAAGTCCGATTTAAAATAAGTATAAAACCATTTTTCACTGACGGTCGATCTGGTTTTGGAAAAAACATCTTCCTGAAAATTCACGATGTCCTGTCCTTTCCACTCCGAAATGTCGGGTGATGATGCAGAATTTGATTCAAAAAAACGTTTGGATACATCTTTTTTTAGCAAATCAAACAATTCTATTTCAGAAATTTTATCCAAAAAAATCAATTTAACAGTTTGGTTAACAGCGTTTTGTAAATTGTAAAACGATTTACAAAACGATTACAACGCATTTTCTGAACCGAAAGCACAAAGCTAATGTACTTTTGGAACAAATAAAAACCATTAAAAAATTATTAGTTATGAAAAAAGTATTTGTAAAAGGATTCGCTTTGTTGGCTGTAGTTGCTTTGTCTTTCACTAGCATCGCATGTGAGCAAAAAACAACTGAAGAAAATGTAGAAGCTGCTGCTGAAGAAGCTACTGAAGCTGCTGACGCTGCTGCTGACGCTGCTGGAGAAGCTGTTGACGCTGCTGCTACTGCTACTGAAGCTGCTGCTGCTGAAGGAGTTGAAGCTGCTGCTGAAGGAGTTGAAGCTGCTGCTGACGCTACACAAGATGCTGCTGCTGAAGTAAAAGACGCTGCTGCTGAAGCTACTAAATAATCCTTTTTAGTAAAGCAAAATAAAGAGCCCCGAATTTCGGGGCTTTTTTGTTTTGTATAAGTTTTCGGTTTAGTATTTTTGGCTTTGAAATGCAAGCGGTCAGAAAAGCAATAGTAG
>JBEBVY010000003.1:0-74277 GCA_040392505.1 Moheibacter lacus
TGAAAAAAACGATTTTGTCTTTGACTTCTGAAGCCGGTAATTTTTCAAATTCTTCTAAAGAATTAACCATCAGAACTTCTGCTTCCACATCTTTTCCATTGGTTCCTTCGGAATTTCCCAATGAAAGAAAAACCATGTCTTTCCAACTTTCATTTCCGGTTTTCATCTTCAGACTTTCTTTTCCACGAACCCAGACCGGAACCATGGTTTCCTGCAACCAAACTTTATCGGCTCCTGCTTCGCGCAATTTTTTCTCGGCCCAAATTGTGGCTTTGTCATAATTTTCTGAACCGCTCAGCCGATGGCCGATGTCTTTGGTGAGTTCCCGTAGGTTATCGTAGGCCAGACCGTTCAGTAATATTTCATCTGAAATTTTTTTGAACTGGATGGAATCTTGTTTGAATTGGGAAAAACATAATCCTCCCATCAATGCAAAAGCAAAAAAAACTTTGTTCATGTGTGTTAATTTCTAATAAAAAAACCGTCTCTAATTTTATGAGTTCAGAAACGGTTTGCTTGTATAAAAATATAATTTTTTATTTAAGAATTCATAATTCCTTCAATTTCCTCTACGGTAATCGGAATGTTTTTCATTAAATTTTTGGGTGCTCCTGATGCCTGAATCACATAATCATCTTCAATCCGGATGCCTAAATTCTCCTCCGGAATATAGAATCCGGGCTCATTTGTAAAGACCATTCCTTCAACAAATTTGTCTGAAAGGATTCCATAATCATGCGTATCCAATCCCATGTGATGAGAAGTTCCGTGCATCATATATTTTTTATAAGCAGGCCAGTCCGGATTTTCATTTTGAACATCGGCTTTGTCAATCAATCCCAGATCGAGCAGGGAAGAAGTGTAAACTTTTCCCATTTCTTTATGGTAATCATACCAGTTATTTCCGGCAACCAATAGTTTTTCCGCTTCGTTTTTACATTTCAACACCGCATTGTAAATCTGTTTTTGACGATCGGAAAACTTTCCATTTACTGGAATCGTTCGCGTCATGTCGGACGAATAGTTGGCGTATTCCGCACCCACGTCCAGCAAAAGAATATCGCCATCTTTACATTGCTGATTGTTTTGGATGTAATGCAAAACATTGGAATTATATCCGCTCCCGATGATAGGAGTATAGGCAAATCCTTTGGAACGGTTTCGCAGGAATTCATGTGAAAATTCAGCTTCGATTTCAAATTCCCAAACGCCGGGTTTTACAAATCCCAGGATTCTTCTGAATCCTTTCTCTGTAATATCGCAGGCTTTTTGAATCAATTCAATTTCTTCTGGTTCTTTGATTGAACGAAGTCTTTGTAAAATGGGATTGCTTCTTAAATAAGTATGTCCCGGAAAATCCTGCTGTAGTTTTTTGATGAAACGATCTTCGCGGGTTTCAACTTCAACAGTCGCCCGATAATGTTCGTTTGTGTTGATATAAACATTTTCGGTTTCATTCATCAATTGTCGAAAGATTTTTGGGAAATCTTGCAACCAATAAACGGTTATAATCCCTGAAACTTCAAATGCCTGTTCTTTGCTCAGTTTTTCACCTTCCCAAACTGCAATGTGGTCATTGGTCTCCCGTAAAAACAAAATTTCACGATGTTTTTCTTCATAAGCATCAGGGAAAATGACCAAAATGCTTTCTTCCTGATCCACTCCGCTCAGATAAAATATATCGCGATGCTGCGCAAAAGGAAGCGTACTGTCGGCACTCACCGGATAGATATCATTGGAGTTAAAAACTGCTAAAGATTTGGGTTGGAGTTCTTTTGCAAATTTCTTTCTGTTTTTTATAAATAGTGAGGAAGGAATTTGCTCGTATTTCGTTGTCATATAATTTGTTTTTGCTAAACAAATGTAACGAACTTGAGACAAAATGGAAAAGGAAACCTCTATAAAAAAAAGTAACTCCTCTTTCTTGCGAATGAGGAGCTAACCTTAACCAACCTAAACCTATGAAAAAGCTATTAAGCTTTTATCTAACAAATTTAAGAATTAATTTTTTATAAAAAAAATATTAAGAATAAAATAACTCACATTTTTTGTGGAGATTGAATTCCCAATAAATTCAAAGCATTTGAAATTGTGTTGGAAACCCACTGGCTGAGCCACAAGCGGAATTTTTTCAGATTTTCATCTTCAGCTTTCAGTACCGAATGATTTTGATAAAACGAATTAAATAATTTTACTAAGTCATAAACATAATTAGCGACCAACGCCGGGCTTAAATCTTCAGCGGATTTTTGAATCGTTTCTTCAAAATTATACAAATGACGAATAATTTCGGTTTCCGCTTCATTGATTTCAATCGCATTCCAATCAAATTCAGCTGGACTTTCTTTTCGTAAAATCGACTGAATTCTGGCGTAAGTATATTGAATAAACGGCCCTGTGTTTCCGTTGAAATCCACACTTTCTTTTGGATCAAAAAGAATTCCTTTTTTCGGGTCAACTTTTAAAATGTAATATTTCAAAGCACCCATCCCGATGATTTCGTAAAGATTTTCCTTTTCTTCCTCCGAATATCCGTCCAGTTTCCCTAATTCAGACGAAATTTCTTTCGCCGTCAGGAACATGTCTTCCATCAGTTCGTCCGCATCTACCACGGTTCCTTCGCGGGATTTCATTTTTCCGTCGGGCAAATTGACCATTCCGTAGGAAAGATGCTCCAATGAATCAGCCCATTTAAAACCTAATTTTTTCAGGATTAAAAATAAAACTTTGAAGTGGTAATCTTGCTCATTCCCAACTACATAAATCAGTTTATCTATATCAAAACTTTCAAACCGTTCAACTGCTGTTCCTAAATCCTGGGTCATGTAAACCGAAGTGCCATCTGAACGCAAAACCAGTTTTTCATCCAGCCCGTCAGCGGTTAAATCAATCCAGACTGAACCGTCGTCTTTTTTATAAAATACCCCGGAAGCCAGTCCTTTTTGAATCAAATCTTTTCCTAATAAATAGGTATTGCTTTCGTACTGATAATGGTCAAAATCAACGCCCAATCTTTTATAGGTTTCTCCAAAACCATTATACACCCAACCGTTCATTTTTGCCCAAAGCTCCCGAACTTTTTCGTCTCCGGCTTCCCATTTTAGAAGCATTTCCTGTGCTTCTTTGAAGAGTGGTGCATTCTTTTTGGCTTCGTCTTCTGACTGACCCTCTGCCGTTAATTCTTTTATTTCTTCGCGGTAATGTTTGTCAAATTCCACATAGTATTTTCCCACCAAATGATCGCCTTTCATTTTTGAACTCTCGGGTGTTTCTCCATTTCCGAACTTTTCCCAGGCAATCATCGACTTGCAGATATGGATTCCACGATCATTGATGATCTGTATTTTCTGAACTTTATGTCCGGCGGCTTTGAAAATATTGGCGACCGCATAACCCAAAAGATTGTTTCTTATATGTCCCAAATGAATGGGTTTGTTGGTGTTGGGTGAAGAATATTCCACCATCACCGATTTCGTTTCGGGATTATTTTTTATAAATCCGAACTCTTTATCAGTAGCATTTTCAATCAGATTTTCAATCCAAAATTCACTTGGGAAACTCAAATTCAAAAAACCTTTTACCACATTAAATCCCGAAATCAGATTTTTGGACAAAAGCGCATTTCCGATTTCATTTCCCATTGCTTCAGGATTTTTTTTCAACTCTTTAATCAGCGGAAAAGTTACCAGTGTATATTGGCCTTCAAATTCTTTACGGGTATTTTGAATCTCAAGGCGCTCCGGACTATAATTATAAAGTTCTTGTATAGTTTGGGAAAGGATTTCAGTTGTTTTTTGCTTAAGATTCATTTTTATTTAATTAGATGTTAGACACTACTAGACTCTAGATGTTAGACATTAGACACTAGATGTTAATTTGATAAAAAACAAGACTTTTGTCTGATGTCTTATTACTTATGTCTATTTAATTGTTGGTGATGGTTGTGAAAACGTTTTGTACGTCATCATCATCTTCTATTTTTTCCAGCAGTTTGTCCAAATCGGCTTGTTCTTCTTCGGTCAGTTCTTTGGTTACTTGAGGAATTCGGTCAAAACCACTCGAAATGATTTCGATATTGTTTTCCTCAAAATATTTCTGTAATTGTCCGAAACTTTCAAAAGGAGCATAGACGATAACGTTTCCTTCTTCTTCAAACATTTCTTCTGCACCGTAGTCAATCAATTCCAGTTCCAGTTCTTCTATGTCCAAACCTTCGCCTTTCACGGTAAAGTTGCAGATATGGTCAAACATGAATTCTACCGAACCTTGGGTACCCAATGCTCCTCCGGTTTTGTTGAAATAACTGCGGATGTTGGCAACCGTCCGATTGTTGTTATCGGTAGCGGTCTCAATCAAAACAGCAATTCCATGCGGACCATAACCTTCAAACAAAACTTCTTTGAAGTTGGCAGTGTCTTTATCGGTTGCTTTTTTGATAGCGCGCTCCACGTTTTCTTTTGGCATATTGGCAGCTTTTGCATTTTGCATAACCGCACGAAGCCGTGAATTGGCTTCCGGATTCGGCCCGCCTTCTTTTACAGCCATAACGATGTCTTTACCTATTCGGGTAAAGGTTTTGGCCATCGTAGCCCAACGTTTCATTTTTCTGCCCTTGCGGAATTCAAAAGCTCTTCCCATATTTATAATTTTTGCGTGGCAAAATTAAGGATTTTTGAGTTTTCTTTGATAGGATTAAAGAAAAACCTTCAGGGTTGATAAAGGTTTGAAGGTTACTTTGTCCATTCATTAATTTTCAATTTTCAAATATAGCTAATCCGATTTCAGATAAATTAGGATTTAAGAAGTAAATTTTCTTATAATCTCCGGTCAATTGTTTTTCCAACTTGGTCTGTTCGCTTATCTTTGTGACACCAAAGAATTACTATGAGTGTTATCGAACAGTACCAGGAATTAATCAATGCAGAATTAGAAAAAAACTCTTTTGTAGGAGTCGAACCTAAAGCATTATATGAACCTTGCGATTATATTTTGAGCATAGGCGGGAAGCGGCTCCGACCGGTTATCGTGATGCTCGGTTCCTATGTTTTTGACGGAAAACCTGAAAATGTGGTAAAACCTGCGTTGGCCATTGAATATTTTCATAATTTTTCATTGATGCACGATGACATCATGGACGAAGCTCCTTTGCGAAGAGGCAAAGAAACTGTTCATTTGAAATACAATGTTAATACGGGAATTCTTTCAGGTGATGCCATGCTGATTCAGGCTTACCGGATGTTTGAAGATCTTCCGGTTGAAAAATTCAAAGCCGTTACCCAATTGTTTTCCAAAACAGCCGTGGAGCTGTGCGAAGGACAACAATACGATATGAATTTCGAAACCCAGAAAAATGTGACTTATGAAGAGTACATCCAGATGATTACGCTGAAAACCGGCGTGATGATGGGTGCTTCTTTGCAAATCGGCGCCATGATTGCCAATGCAAAAGAGGAGGATTATTTGAATTTATACGAATTTGGAAAAAACCTTGGAATCGCCTTCCAGCTAAAAGATGATTACTTGGATGTGTTTGGGCAACAAGACTTTGGGAAAATTCATGCCGGTGACATCATCGAAAACAAAAAGACAATTCTGTATATAAAAGCAATAGAATTGGCTGGAAAACAAGATGTTGAAGAATTGAAGTTTTGGTATGGAATGAAAACAGACAATATCGATAAAGTCTATGCGGTGGAGAAAATCTACAGAATATCAAAAATAGATTATGAAGTAATGTCTTTGATAGGACATTACACTGATATCGCTATGAGTTTTCTAAATAAAATTCAGGTAGAAGAAGAAAAGAAAATTCAATTAAAAGAATTGGCTGCTTCGTTGATTGAGAGACAGATTTAATGAAATTCAGAACCGAATTACATATCCCGGAATCCGATCGGAAGTTTTCGCATTCGCATAAAATCATGGGAATAGGATCCTGTTTTGTGGATGAAATGGGTGAAAAGTTACAGGATGCAAAGTTTCAGATTTTGCGAAATCCATTTGGGACGCTGTTTCATCCGCTTGCGATTGAAAATGCATTGGCCAGAATTCTTTCTCTTACTAATTATTCCAAAGACGAAATTTTTAAATACGGCGAGCTTTTTTTAAGCTGGGACCACCATAGTTCGTTTAACAAACTTTCGCTTGATGAAACTTTGGGAATGATCAATTCCGAACTGGAAACCGCCAATGATTTTATTCAGCAAACCGATGTTTTTCTTTTAACATTTGGGTCGGCTTGGGTTTATAAATTATCGGAAATGGGCATTTTTGTGGCCAATTGTCATAAGGTTCCGCAAAAACATTTCGAAAAATATTTATTGGATGACAAACAAATTCAGACCTCCTTTAAAAATTGTTTCAATTTAATTCTCGACATCAACCCCAGAGCCCAAATCATCGTGACGATCAGTCCTGTCAGACACACAAAAGACGGAATCGTGGAAAATAACCTGAGCAAATCCAAACTGATTTCCAATTTGTTTCATGTCTCCACAGAATTTGAAAATGTAGAATATTTTCCCGCTTATGAATTGATGATGGATGATTTACGCGACTACCGTTTTTACAAAGAAGATTTGGTGCATCCAAACAAATTTGCCGTTGATTATATCTGGGAGAAATTTTCCCAAACTTATTTTGACTATTTGACGCTGGATAATATCAAAATCGCAGAAAAAATCAAATCGGCCATGGCACATAGACCCATGAATCCGGCTACGACTTCTTATAAAGAATTTTTGTTTAAAACGGCTAAACAAATCGAATCGGCGGAATATTTATTTCCAAAAAATAGTTTTGAAGCCGAGAAATTATTGTTGCAAAAAATGATGAAAAATGTTGATTGATACGCATACACATCTTTATTCGGAAGAATTTGATTCCGACAGAGCCGAAATGATCCAACGCGCCAAAGAAGCAGGAATCGGCCGGTTTTATATTCCGGCAATCGATTCGAGTTATACGCAAAGAATGTTGGATTTGGAGAAAAATTATTCGGATGAAATGCATTTGATGATGGGTTTGCATCCGACTTCCGTGCAACCTGATAGCTACGAATTTGAATTGGAAGAAGTAAAAAAATGGTTGGATAAAAGGAGTTTTTCGGCTGTAGGAGAAATCGGAATTGATTTGTATTGGGACAAAACGACTTTGGGCATCCAGCAATCGGCTTTTAAAAAACAAATCGGTTGGGCAAAGGAAAAAGGCTTGCCGATTGTGATTCATTGCCGTGAAAGTTTTGACGAAATTTTTGAGGTTTTGGAAGAGGAAAAGGACGAGAGATTACATGGAATTTTTCATTGTTTTACCGGTGATAAATCCCAGGCGGAGCGAGCGATAGGTTTTAATATGAAGTTGGGAATAGGAGGAGTAGTGACATTTAAAAACGGGAAAATCGATCAGTTTTTAAAGGAAATCCCGTTGGAACACATCGTTTTGGAAACGGATTCTCCTTATTTGGCTCCGGTTCCATACAGAGGAAAGCGCAACGAGTCGGCTTATATTTCCAACGTGGTGAAAAAATTATCGGAAATCTACGAATTAAGTGAAAAAGAAATAGCTCAAACTACTTCTCAGAACGCTTTGTCTGTTTTTGTAGATTGAGCTATCCAGTTCCAAACTTACGGGTTTGGAAACACTTAAGACAGAAATTATCTCACCAGCGTAAATTTGGTGTTAATTACTTCAATGCCTTCTTGATTAACAGCTTTTAAAACATAAATTCCGGGTTGCAATGAACCGTTAAGGCTAACTTTGTAATCACCTATTTTATTGACATTCAACGTATTGGAATAAATTTGTTTATTGTTTAGATTCCAAACCGTTACATGTAAATTGGAATTTTTAGTTGATTTTGATACGATGTTTAATTCGCTTTCTTTTACGATTGTCGGATACAAACTATAATAGGAAGACGCTTCTATGATTTCGTCCATCAGATTTTGACGTAAGAAATAAGGGCTTGCCATATCATAAACCGGCAGATTGTAATCGGCTTTGAAGGTCGTTTCCAGCGTATTAATGTCCATAGTATAAAAACCATGAGCTGAAGAAGTTGCCAGTAAAACATTTCCATCTTTCATCACGGCTGCGCCGTTTACCGTATATCCTTGGGCCAATCCGTTTATTTTTCCGATATAATTTGCATTTAAATTATTCGGATTAATTTTAAATACATGACCGGCAGCACTGAAAACATAAATGTTTCCAAAGGCATCGGCAATCATATCTCCACCATAAACAGATGTGTCATTTCCCAAAGCTTTTGCTTTTTCACCGATTAATTGGATGCTTCCTAAATTTTGAATAGTTCCGCCTGAGGATATTTTTAATAATTCAGAGCCGTTATTGTTCAAAGCATACATAAATCCATCAGATGCGGTGGTCATCCTAGCGAAATAAGTTCCTTGATCTTTGTTATCCAAAATGGAATGCGGAATTTCATAAATGGAACCCGTTTTGGAAGTGGTATTTACACTTGAAACTTTGGTTCCGTTCATAGGGATATAAAATAAATCTCCTGATTCTGACAGGGTCATGGCTGCGATATATTTTCCACAGCTACAGGTTTTGGTTGCTTCTGAAGTAAAAGTTTCAAAATTAATTTTATCGGCTTTGGTCAAAACAACATTACCGGCGTTCAGATTGTTCATATCGATTTTTCGAAAATCCTGAAAGTCGATTTTCCCTTTGGTCAATCCCGTCGCGACAGTGATGTCTTGTGCGTTAAGAAAGTAACCGGCCATAAATACCGAACATAATAGTAAAGTTTTTTTCATTTCAAATTCTTTTTGGTTTTCTGCTACTAAAGTTAAGCATTAAATCTAAATAAGATAAAATTTTAAGTTAAAATCTGATTTTAAGTCATTTTGACTTATCAAATGCTTTTATTTCAGCTAATTAAGACATAATGGCGTAAAAATATTACCATTTGGGAGTTGGAATATAAATTGACATTTGAAGATTGTAAACAATGTTTAACCTTTAAAATCTTAATAAAATGAACACATTAATGAAAAGAAATCCTGATTTATTGGGCGGTTTGATGGAGAATTTCTGGAAAGACCCCGATTGGTTCAGACCTGAATTCAATTCAAAATTCTCTATTCCGGCGGTTAACATCAAAAACAATGAAAATGAATTTGAGGTGGAACTTGCAGCTCCCGGATTAAAAAAAGAAGATTTCAATATAGAAGTTGAAGAAAATGTATTGAAGCTAAGCGTGAACAAATCTTCCGAACAGGTTGAGGAAAAAGACAATTTTAGCCGAAAAGAGTTTAATTATTTTAATTTTCAACGAAATTTTACTTTGCCTAAAAATACAGTTGATATCGAAAATGTTCAGGCAAATTACATCGACGGAATTCTGAAGGTTTCATTGCCAAAATATAAAGAGTTGAAAGAATCCGTAAAGAAAATTACAGTCCAGTAAAATTCATTGTCAAATATTTACGGATGGCCTGATGATTTTTTTTCATCAGGCTTTTTTTATTTTATAAATAAATCGATTCATGACAAATTGAATTTTTTAACATCATAAAAATACTTATCTTAACGCAGTAAAACTGCTAAATGCCTATCAACTACGACATTTTAATTACTTACGGTGCAGTCGCCAAAAAAGTTCAAAAGGGCGAATGTATTTTCCAGGAAGGTGATATGCCTTTTTACTATTTCCAGGTTTTGGAAGGTAGCGTGAAAGTGTATTCGGCCAACGATTCCGGAAAAGAATTGATACAAGGAATTTTTACCGATGGTCAAAGTTTTGGTGAACCGCCTTTGTTGTTGGATAAGCCTTATCCAAGCACGGCAGAAGCTATGACGGACGGAGTCATCATCCGGCTTCCAAAAGAAGGTTTTTTAACGATTCTCCATGATTTTCAGGAGATTCAGTCTCAGTTTTTGTTCAGGTTTGCCGAAAGGCTTTACAAAAAATCATCAGCTGTTCAGATCTGGATTCGAAATTCACCGGAAGAACGAATTGTTCATTTCTTTAAGACATTGAAAAACCACAAAAAAGATAGTCAGATTCCCTATACGAGACATCAGATTGCCTGTCACACCAATTTGAGAACCGAAACGGTAATCCGGACATTAAAGAGAATGGAGAAGGAGGGAAAAATCATCATCAGAGACCATAAACTTTTTTTTAAATAGATGGAATTAAGAAGCTATTTTGTCAAAACCTTGAGATGGGGATTATTGAGCTTGGCGTTTGTGGCGCTGTTTGGAACCTTGATGCGGTATAAAATCGCATTTGATTTTCCTTTTTTCAATCAGAAGTTTTTATTGCATGCACATTCTCATTTTGCTTTCAGTGGCTGGATAAGTCATTTTCTCTATTGCGGATTGTTTTACATGATTTCAAAACACATCAAAACCTCTCGTTTTAAAGTCTATAAATGGCTTATTAACTTTAATTTGGTGGTGGCATTTGGTATGTTGTTTTCCTTTACTGCACAGGGATACAAAGCTATTTCCATCAGTTTTTCAACCTTGACAATTCTGATTGCCGTTCTTTTTTGTGTTCAGTTTTTTAAGGATGTAAAATCCTCCCAAATCCGTCATGTATCTATCCCTTGGGCCAAAGCAGGTTTGCTTTTAAATGTATTTTCCAATTTGGGGCCGCTGAGTCTGGCGTATATGATGATGAGTAAAAATATCAATTCCGATTATTATCTGGCGTCGGTTTATTTCTTTTTACATTTTCAATACAGCGGTTGGTTTTTCTTTGGAGCTATGGCCCTTGCAATCCATCAATTACCTGAAAACTTTTTCAATTTCAGCAAATATTTCAAAATCTTTCTGATTTCAGTCATTCCAACTTATTTCTTATCAACGCTTTGGGCAAATATTCCTTTGTGGCTGTACATCATCACGGCCATCGCTTCGATTGCACAATGGGCAACATGGGGACATTTATTTTACAAAGTGGCTCCCAAAATTCTCCAAATCAAATCAGGAATAAAGCTTTCTCGTCTTTTATTTTATATCGCGGCGATTGCTTTAACGATTAAATTTACCTTACAATTGATCTCGGTCATTCCTTCTCTCAGTCAGTTGGTATTTGGATTCCGTCCGATTGTCATCGGTTATCTGCATCTGGTTTTATTGGGTGTTTACAGTTTGTTTCTGATAGGTTATTTAATTCATACAAGGTCAATTCAACTCAAATCCGGAGCCCGATTTATGGTCATAGGTTTTTTGATTGGTGTATTTTTAAACGAAATCTTTTTGGGAATTCAAGGGATCGCTTCTTTTACTTATACGCCGATTCCTTATATAAATGAATTTTTGCTTTTTGCCGCTTTGGTATTGTTTTGCAGCGCAACGGGATTATTTGTTTCCCAACTCAAACCCCGAATTGAAAATCAGGAATAAAATCAGATTTTGTTCATCATGACGCGGGCAATCTGCTCGGAATGTTCTTTCATTTTTTTTACATTCGGCCCTTTATACAAACTGTCCAATGAAGCAAAAAACAATTCCTTCCATTTCTGAAAATGAAGATTTTCGGTTTTCTGAATTTCGTTGATTTTTTTATGGGTTTCAATTGGATTTCCCTGATAATTCCCCGAATAAAACAAAACATTTTCCCAGAAATCACACATTTGAATCATGTGTTGATCCCAATCGACTTTTATGACCTCAAAAAAGAAATGATGGATCGTTTCGTCTGCCTTTATTTTTTCAAAAAACAGTTCCAGCACTTTTTCCAAATCTTTCCGACTCAAAACATCTTTTTTCATTTTTGAATGCTGTTTTGATTATAAATCTTTTTTTACAAATTTCTTAAGCGAAATTAAAAATGGAACCAACATCCAGATTACCAACATTCCGTAGGATAATAAAAGTCCCCATCCGACCCCGAAATTTTCTTTAAAAACCGCACCGGTCATCCCCAGCATGGCCGAAACATCTAACCGCAACAAAACCAAAATCCGACACATGTCTATGGGACTTAATGCACTCAATCCGACGACTATTTTTTCAATCGGATAATCGGCAAATTGGAAAAATAAAAACAAAACCAATCCGTCAAATAAAAGCGCAAAATATAGCCACAGCATAATGGAAATCCCGATTCCTTTGGCTTTGTCTCGTGTGAGAATGCTACACAGAAACGCAATCGCTACGAAAATTACGGTGAGCATGGCGCCCGAAACAATCATCATCAGAGCTGTTCCGGTATCGGCAAATATCAATAAAGGAATTCCGGCTCCGATGATGTAAGCAAGAACCAATGCGAGCGATAAACCCAAAAATAAAGCTATCCAGATTTTACTCCGTTTGATGGGTTGACTTACCAATAGTTCAATGAATTCGTTGCTGTTGTACACATAAATCGTTGAAAATAAGACCGAAACCAATGGCACGGCCAATAGAATCAGGTTCAAAACCGTCAATACGCCTTTTGAAACATTGTCTTCCAGCCCAAATGCACTCCAGGTAAACAACGCCAGCATGATCAAATAAGCAATGACAATTTTGTTTTTCAAAATATCCAGCGCAACATATTTTAAAACTTTGTTCATGATTCTTGCATTTTTAAAAGATGAATGACGGACTTGGCAATGGTTTTCTGTCCGGTCAATTCATGCAAATCCGTTACATTTTTATGTAAAATCAATTTTCCTTCCTGCATAAAAATCACCTGACTGACGATGTCTTCCAGCTCGCTGAGTATATGAGAAGTAATCAATACCAAACGACCTTTTTTCTTGGCTTCGTTTATTTTTTCTTTCAATGTTTCGGTAGCAATGGGATCCAGACCTGCAGTTGGTTCATCCAAAATCAAAACTTTTGCCTGAAACATAAAAGCCAGCGTCGCACTTACTTTTTGAGTGGTTCCGCCACTGAGTGTCCTCATTTTTTTATTTAGCATGGATCCGATTTCGAATTCTTGGTATAAATCCATATCCAAATCGGTTTGGTCAGAACGAATGCTTTTCACCATTTCAATTACTTGTCCGATGGTCATATTTTCCGGATAACGTCCTATTTGCGGCATGTACCCGATGTCCCGACGATAATTGATATCGTTTTTTATGTCTTTTCCGTCAAAAATAATCCGGCCTTCCTGCGGAAGAACCATTCCCAGAATTGACTTGATTAACGTAGTTTTTCCGCAACCGTTAGGGCCGATCAGTGCGATACATTCGCCTAAGTTCAGCTCCAGGCTGACCTGATCGACTGCTGTGAATTTCCCAAATCTTTTCGTTATGTTTTGAATTTCTATCATAATGTATAGGGAACCATTCGAGGTGTTTTATCTACAAAATTCTCCGGTGTGAGCGAAGGCAATATTTTTTCGGATTTATCCAAAAGTGAAACCATAAAACTTTGATACAAAAGCATTGCCGGCGGATTTTTTTCAACAATTACGGCATATAAACTCAGCGGATGATAGGGGACATCCCCGATTTTATCTTTGTCCAAATCATAGCCTTCATATTTATCCCAATAGTTTTCTGCAAAATGATTGAGCGTAAGTGTGCCGTTTGTGGTAACATCAAAGGTATTGCCCAAAAAATTATTATGCCGGATATGATTGTCCACGCAATTGGCCTGCAGACGCATAGCCCATCCGTTATTTTTGAAGAGGTTTCTTTCGGCCGTTATACGATTGGAACCGTCAAAGAAAATGCCAGTCGTATTTTTATAAAAAGTATTGCCGGAAAGATAACAATCCGATAATTCTTTAAACAGAACACCATAGGAAGCATCGCCACAACTTTCCTCAAAAGTATTGTTCATGAAAACCACCTTTTTGGTAAACATGACAGCCACACCGGCTCCATTTTGCTTAAAATAATTGGTGAAATAAGAATTGTTGTGCGCAAACATAAAATGAAGTCCGTAACGAAGGTTATAATGCGAAATATTCCGCCAAATGACAGATGAAGTCACAAATTCGAAATAAATTCCGTCGCGGTGACCATGTATGGTATTGCCAATGATTTGCAGGCTGTCGCTTTTCCAGCAATGAATGCCGTTTCCTGACAGGTATTCTTCTTTTTGATTGGCCATTAGCCGGTTGTTTTTGATCAAACTATTTTTTGAATATTGCAGATAGATTCCGAAATAATTATTCAGAAAATCATTGTTTTCAACCCGGATGTTGTGGCTTTCATAGATTTTGATCGCCGCCGGATCATTGAGGGTAGATCGACTACAATTGATTAGTTTCAAACCCATTATGGTTACATCATTGCTTTTAACCGAAATGATTTCGTATTTCAATTCGCCATCCAGCGTCGGAAAACCAATGCCCAAAATGGTTATCGGTTTGTTTATGATGATATTGCCCTCTTTGTACAATCCTTTATGAATCTTTACCGTATCTCCGTCTTTTGCAGCTTGAATCGCCGGTTTTATGGCGGTGAAATCCTTGCCTTTTCCTACTTCCAGCGTTCGGGCAAGTGTTGGTGAAGCCATTAAAAAAAAGAGGTATAGTAGTCCTGCTATTTTAATGGGAATGTTCATGTGTTTTGATTGAAGAAATGGAAGACGTTATTTCATCCCAGGTTTTGACAGAAGTTTCATATTGTTTAGCAAATTCTTCGGCTTCTGTTTTATTGGAAAATGCAGCGATGTGGCCACTCATCGGACTTTTTATTTGCTCCGAATGAACATACCATGCTGTGGGAGCATCTGTCAATTCATTTTCTTTCAGATATTCGCCTACATAGAAATTTTTGACTTCCATATTTTGATTTTCAGCGACAAATAAATTCATGCAAAGAAAATCGTCAAATTTGTAAACTCTACCTTTTTGGGTGATCAGTTCTGCTGCGAAATTACCTTCCGAGATAGACATTTTACAGTGAGAACAAGCATCTTTGTTTAGTTGAATGGGTTCGGGACCATCGCTTCCACAAGAAATCATAAATGAAAAAATGGCAAGGGCCGATAAAGTTCCGGCTGTTTTTAGTTTTTTTCTTTTCAGCAGATTTCTTTCCAAAAGAACAGCCACAAATAACAAAGCTCCGCCCGAAATCAATAACCATCCACCAATATGCGGAACCGAATAAGCTCCAAAATTCAACAATTGTTTGTATCCGATCAATGGCGGCTGATAAGCCATACCGGGAACTTTGATGGCAGCATTTGGATCGAGATTATGTCCGTAATTATATTCCCAAATCCAAAAATCAACCATGGCTGCAATTCCAAAGAGTATGAATAATCCAAAACAGATGTAAACCCATTTTTTCTTTCCCAGAAATGCAGTTATTCCAAACAGAATGGCAAAAGCAATGATGATATAGGGAAGAACCGTGAATTCCATGAAATCTTCACTGTGCAATGTCTTCATGCCTATGTAGTGATTGAGACCATTGATGATGTCAACGTCACCGGCAAGTTTACCGGCCCAAATCTGTAAATCGAGTCCTTCCGGATATTGAGGCGCATCCAGATAAATAATCCAAATCGGGACAAAAATTGATATGATTAAAAGTAGGGCTGCTAATAATAAAAGACCTTTGGTGAGTTTCGAAATTTTCATGATAGATAGAGTTTAAATTCTCATTTTAAATATAGGCAATTAAAAAATAAAAGAGGGCAGCTGTATTTGTTCGTCTACCCTCTTTCTATTGAAAACCTACCCTTTATTAATTAGACGCATTATCACCCAATCTGTACGAAATAGGAACGTTACTTCCTTGTGGTGAAACTCTTAAATATCCGGTCATTTCCTGGTGCAAGGCAGAACAGAAGTCGGTGCAATAGTAGGGGAAGATACCGGTTCTGTCCGGAGTCCATTTAAGGGTGACGGTTTCACCCGGCATGATGAGCAATTCACCATTATTGGCTCCTTTGATACCAAAACCATGCGGAATGTCCCAATCTTGTTCCAGATTGGTAACATGGAAATAAACTTCGTCGCCCATTTTAATTCCTTCAATATTGTCAGGTGCCAAATGGGAGCGGACTGCGGTCATGTAAACATGTACCTTATTTCCTTCTCTGATTACTTTTGTTTCTCCTTCTCCTTTGGTTACATAGGGGTGATGATTGGCATTGATATCAAATATTTTCAATTGAGTTTCCATAATCATACTTGCCGGGATGGCTTGTGCATAATGAGGTTCTCCGATTGTGGGAAAGTCAAGAATCAATTCCATTTTATCTCCGCTGATGTCATATAACTGGGCGCTTTGGGATAATTCAGGCCCGGTGGGCAGGTATCGGTCTTTTGTGATTTTGTTATAAGCAACCAGGTATTTTCCAAATGGCTTTTTGGTATTTCCACCGGCTACCATCAAGTGACCTACCGAATAATAAGTGGGCTGACGATCCAAAACTTTCAGGTCTTTGATGTTCCATTTTACGATTTCTGAGGAAACAAAAAAGGAAGTATAAGCATTGCCTTCATTGTCAAATTCGGTATGCAATGGCCCTAAACCAGGTTTTTCTACTTCGCCATAAAGGGCTGCTTCGTATTTGATCACCGGAATTCCACCATATTTTTCTTGTTCAAAATTCTTATCGGCTATTGCTTTCTGGATTTTATCATAACTGAAAACAGGTAGAAGAGCCGCTAATTTTCCACTTCCCACGATGTATTCTCCGGTAGGATCCACGTCACAACCGTGAGGAGATTTGGGACAAGGAATGAAATACACAAGGTCAGGGAATTCGCTTACATCCAAAACCGTAACTTCATTTTTCATTTCGGAAGTAGCAGTATGGGTATGCTCATCAAATTTGTTATGGGCATATTTTACCGATTGTTTGGTGCCTTTTCCTGCTTTGATGTATTCTTCCGCTTTTTTCCAGTTGACAGCCATGATGAAGTCTTTATCGTTTTTGGATGCATTGACTTCGAGCAAAGTATTGGCTTGTTCCGTATTATAACAGCTAAAGAAAAACCAGTCGTGAGATTTTCCTTTTCCGGCACGCGCCAAATCAAAATTCACTCCCGGTGTTTTTAATTGAAAGGCGAGATTCATTTCTCCACTTTCTTTGTCAATGCTCACAAAACTGATGTGTCCTTTGAAATTTTCTTTGTAGGTATCAATTGGAACATCACTATTGGCATCTTCCGGAACACTGAATCGGGTTCCTGCTACGATATATTCAGAATTTTCAGTACCAAATGGCGAACTGTGATTTCCGGCACTATTGGGCAATTCTATGATTTCGGCCGTACGGAAAGTCTTCAAATCAATCCGGGCCAAACGCGGCGTATTGTTTCCATTGACAAAAATCCATTTCCCGTCAGCTACGCCATCGGTCATAGAAGTTTCTACGTGGTGCAAATCATCCCAAGGAACAAAACCATGTGAAGTATTCAACATCGGTTTGGTTTCTTCGCTGAATCCCCAACCTTTTTCGGGGTCAACTGAAAAGACGGGAATTACCCTTAGTAATCTTCCGCTTGGCAATCCATAAACGCTCAGCTGGCCACTGAAGCCACCTGAAACAAAATTATAGTACTCATCATATTCTCCCGGTGCTACATAGACTTTGGAGGCGGCATCGCCACTTACCGCGCTTTTGGCACTTTTGGGTTTACAGGAGAGAACAAAGCATGCCCCTACAGCCAGCAAACCAATGGCTATCTTTTTGGTAGTCATATAAATAAATTAAGTAGTTTTAAATCCGTTTGACCAAATGATGGCTATTTAGCCCCATCCACTTCCCGCATGAATTCTACGATGGCTCTGGCTTCATCATCAGCTATATTTTGATTTGGCATGCGAACCAAACATATTTCAAGCTGCGCCTGAACCTCAGGATCTTTGTCGATCATCGGGTCAGGATTGGTTACAAAATTCATAATCCAATGAGGCGATCTTCTATCCGTAACACCTTTCCATCCGGGTCCTACCAATCGTTCATCTGTTGTTTTGTGACAAGAAAAACATTTGACTTCAGCGATTGCTTTTCCTTTGGCAGCCAGTTCGGAATCAAAACCGCTTATGTTTACATTGGAAGTGTCAAATTTTCCTTCTCCTCGTGTAGGATCATAATCAGCCGGATCACCGGAACTCTCGGTTTTCGCTACAGAAGTATTTTCAGTTTCTGTGGTCGTAGAATTGTTCTCTGTACTGTCTCCTTTACAGGCTGTAAACAAAAAAGGTAGACTTAATGCGGAAATAATCAGTAAGTATTTCATCCTAAATGTCATATGTTTATAACAAAGGTAGAAATAGAATTTTAACATTTTATATGACCCGAATCATACATCCCGGAATTTGCCGATTTAAATTATTTTCTGAGGATTATATTAAAAATCTGTTTTGAATTAAATAAAATAACGGAGAAAAATACCACCAAATAGGCAATGATTTTTACAGGCTCCATTTCTTCTTTGAAATAAAAAACAGCCAATAAAAAACTCAGGATAGGATTGAGATAAATAAAGATTCCGGCAGTGGAAGAGTTCAGTTTATTGAGAGAAAACACATTCAAAAACATTGGTAATATGGTAAAAGCCGAAGCTATCAGAAAAATAATCCCATAAAAATAAATTCCTTTTTCCGGAATTGCTTGCTGATAAGTAAATAAAGGAAGCAGAATAACCGTTCCGCAGACAATTTGAAAAGTCAATGTGAAAAAACGATCGAGCCGATGGTTTTTCTTTTGTAAAACCAGATAAATGGCGTACGAAAGTGCAATGATAAAACTGTAAAAAATATCCATAAAATGCCCAAACGATAAGAGAGCGCAACTCAATAAACTCAGTAAAACGGCGATCCATTGAATAGTTGAAAGCCGGTCTTTTAGGAAAATATAGGCCAGAACGGTCGTGATGATCGGACAGAGCATATAAGCCAGAGAAGTAGCATTGACACTGATTCGGTTCATCACATAAATAAACAGATACCAGTTAATGGCAAGTAAAATGGCACTGATAAAATTCAGTAAAACCAATTTTATTTGATAGCTTTTTTCAAAACTTTTAAAAATCTGGAAGTTCTCAAAAGTGATTTTTCTACGAAACGTAAAACTGATGGCTAAAATCAATATACTCGCCATCAAAACACGTGACAGCAAAATATCCAGCGAAGCATACTGATCAATCGCTTTTAAAGGCAAACTAAAAAATCCCCAAATTACAAAAGCGGAAATCGCTGCCAGATAGTATTTTGAATTCACTTTTACCGAATAAGCGCTCAAATTTAGTGATAATAAGTTCAGGCTTCGCTTATTTTTCTCATTACATTTTCGACGATGGCATCACAATAAATCAAATTGAATTCATACAATTCTTGTGAAGAATATTTTTTTTCGATTTCATTTCTCAGCATCAATTTTGCCCGATTGAGTCGCACTTTTACATTGCTTTCGCTGATGTTGAGCAATTGCGCTGTTTCCAACACATTCAAACCGTTTATTTCCCTTAACGAAAAAACCATTCGGTAATCAAATGGTATTTTCTCCAAAGCCATTTCAATGATATGTTTTAATTCATGATTTTGAATAATCTTTTCGGTATTGTTGTCGGAACGAATAAACATGGGTTTAAAATTATCTTTAACGTCTGTTGCCATTTCATTTTTAAAACTCGATTTTTCCTTTTTTCGGTAACAATTATTCAGCATGATACGGATGATCCAGGTCTTAAATTCCGAACGGCCTTCAAACTGCTTCAAACTTTTGTAAGCATCTATAAAAGTATCCTGCATCAGGTCTTGAGTATCTTCATGATTGTAATTATAAGATCTTCCAATTTTGTACAGATAGGGATTAAACCGCCTTACGATGATTTCGTAAAGCGATTTATCTCCGTTTATAATCCTTTCAATAATTTCTTTTTCAGAAAATTTTTCAAGCTGTATCATGATTTATCTGACAATTTTGGCCAATCTTGCCATGCTAAAAGCAGAAATGGCCATTACAAGATCGCGGACAGCTACATCTACAAAATTAAATCCAGCCAATAAAGTTAAGGCAATTAAGCTAAGCCACGCGGCAACAATATACCCGCCGATTTCAGGCTTTTTTAATACGATGATACCTGCGACAATTTCAATTACACCTACAATCATCATGAAAGTATCGCCTGAAAATGGTATTAATTCAGCCATAGACGGATTGATGTATTGTTCCCAATTGGTGAGCAGGTTGGTAAATTTATCGGCTCCCGCAACAATCGGGACGACAACGAATGTGAATTTTAACAGATTGAAAATTTGATTCAGCGGCTGTTGCGCATTTGTATTTTCCATTTTTTCCTTTTTTAATGTTACTGTCTGATTAGAGTAAGCTAAAAATGGAAAGGTTACAAAAAGTTTGAAAATGGAGATCAACTATCCGCTAATATGAAACAAGAATAAAGTCTAAAGTCTAATGTCTAGTGTCTAATGTCTAGTGTCTAGAATCTAATGTCTAAATCAATTTCCCGAACAAATCAAATTCTTCCGCAGACTCAATTTCGACGTTGACAAATTCTCCGATGGAAAGATAAACATCCTGTGCCGGAATCAAAACCTCATTGTCCACATCGGGCGAATCAAATTCGGTTCTTCCCACGAAATAATTTCCTTCTTTTCGGTCAATCAAAACTTTGAATTGCTTACCGATTTTTTCTTGATTTAATTCCCAGGAAATCTGTGACTGAACTTCCATGATCTCATCAACGCGGCGTTGCTTCACTTCTGCCGGAACATCATCAACTAAATGATAAGCGTGCGTATTTTCTTCGTGCGAATAGGTAAAACAACCCAAACGGTCAAAGCGCTGTGTGCGAACCCATTCTTTCATTTCCCGGAAATGTTCTTCTGTTTCGCCCGGATAACCACAGATCAAAGTCGTGCGTATCGCCATGTTTGGAACTTTCTCGCGGAATTTGTCCAGTAAAGCATTCGTCTTTTCCAGTGTTGTTCCCCGGCGCATCGATTTCAATAAATCAGTAGAAATATGCTGCAAGGGAATATCGATGTAATTACAAACTTTTGGTTCTTCCCGGATCACATCCAGAACTTCTTCGGGAAATCCGCTTGGAAAAGCGTAATGCAAACGAATCCACTGAATTCCTTCCACTTTTACCAATTCTTTCAGCAAATCAGCAAGCGCTCGTTTTTTATAAATATCCAAACCGTAATAGGTCAGGTCCTGCGCGATCAAAATCAATTCTTTCGTTCCGTTTTTTGCGAGATTTTTCGCTTCTTTTACCAAGTCTTCGATAGGCGTAGAGCGGTGTCCGCCACGCATCAGCGGAATCGCACAAAATGAACAAGGGCGGTCACAGCCTTCCGAAATCTTCAAATAGGCATAGTGGCGTGGCGTAGTGGTAAGACGTTCTCCGACTAATTCGTGTTTATAGTCCGCACCTAAAGCTTTTAGCAGCAAAGGCAAATCACGTGTCCCGAAATATTGGTCAACGTCAGGAATCTCCCGTTCCAAATCTGGTTTATAACGTTCAGATAGGCATCCGGTTACAAATACCTTTTCCACCAAGCCGTCTTCTTTTCGTTGTACATAATCCAGAATGGTATTTACGCTTTCTTCCTTGGCATTGTCGATGAATCCGCAGGTATTGATCACCACGATTTCACCTTTCTTTTCGTGCACTACATCTTTGCCGTTGGCTTTTAATTGTCCCATTAAAACCTCTGAATCATAGACATTTTTAGAACAGCCTAATGTTACAATGTTGATTCTTTTTCTTCCCGTGGATTTTGTACGCATAATTTACTTGAAAATTCGAAGTGCAAATTTAGGGGAATAATTCGGGAGTTAAGAAACTTTTAGAAAGTTGTATAATTTGAATTAATTTTCGCTTAATCATTCAAGGAACATTCTCTTTTTCTTTATTGAGGATAAAGCCACAGAGAAAAAATAAGGCTAAAAAGCTACTTACTGCAATTTTCATAATTAAAGATTTCTTTAAAATATTATAATATTTTTTTCGTTCAGTTATTCCATTTATTTTATCGGGATTAAAAGTGTTGGATGTTAAAAGCGCTGGATAATTGACAGCAGCAGAAACTTTTTCAATATCATCTAAATCTGCATATCTATTTATATTATTCTTTTGCTAGTACCAACCTGAAGCTTTAAGAGCATATTCAAGATTTGTGGCAACTTTAGGACTAAAGTCTACCAATTCTTCTTCGGTAGGTTCTATTTTAAACAAAAATTTATAAAAGTCTTTGTAATTGTACTTATGAGTTAGCTGTATAAAACCTCTTCCTTGATAAAAATCTCCACCGTCATATCCTGTGTTAGTAACATTTTCATAGGTTGCAGCAAATCTTTGGGATTCATGATATATCTGTGCTAAAAAATGAATTTTTCTGATACAAGTATTGATCTCAAAATCCCTGAAAAGCTCTTTCTAAAAAAAGAAAAAATTACAAAATTGTTTTATTCTTTCACAATTTTATCAGTTACAGTTTCTCCGGATTTTGTAGTTGCTGTAATAAAGTAAACACCTTTTGGAAGTTTTCTCACATCTACAGATCTTCCTTTGGTGGAAATGTGGGTTACCATTTTTCCTGACAGTTCTGTTATTTTGATATTAGAAACTTCTTCTGAAAAATTAAGAATGTCACTTACAGGATTAGGATAAACATAAATTTCTCTTTTATTTATCTCATCCAAAGATAGATTTTCATTCAGCTTGACCAGCCATACGTCGTTGCTTCCGTTATTCCCGCCAACGTCACCATTAGAAGAAAGACTATGACCGACAACTATGTAACCACCATCCTGAGTTTGTTTTACAGAGCGTGACTCATCTACTGTTGATCCCCCAATAGAAGTTTCCCATTGCAACCCGCCTGTAGCATTAAGTTTTGCTAAATAGTAATTATCTCCTGATTCTCCAACTTCACCTGCCACTATATAGCCATTATCGGCTGTTAAATCCATGGAGTATAAATCAATACCATTAAGGTTTTCTATCCGGGTTTCCCATATAGTATTACCGGCATCATCCAATTTCAGGAGTATTCCGGCAGGATGAAACATACCATCTGTGTTCTGATCCGATGTTATAATAGCGATGTAACCATTCTCCGTCTGATGAATATCTCGGGCTTCATCAAAATACAAACCACCAAAGCTTTTTTGCCATAATATATTTCCGGTATTATCTAATTTTACAATCCAGGCGTCATAATCGCCGGCGTTCTCGTTTAGATCTCCGTTATCTGACATTGACGATCCGGCTAAAAGGTATCCGCCATCCTGTGCCGTATCCACAGCATAAAAAAAATCTTTATCACTTCCACCAAATACCTTTTGCCACTGAATATTTCCAGTAACATCCGTCTTTACGATCCATGCATCTCCGGTGCCATCATCATATCCTACCAAGTTTGTATAGCCTACTGCAATATAGCCTCCATCTCCAGTTTGCCGGATCGAATGGAATTCATTATCACTCGTACCGTTAAAAGTTTTTTCCCATTGAATCTCGCCTGTACTACTCAATTTTACAAGCCAGCCTTCAAGGTTTCCTTCTTCATCTATATTTTCTGTTATGTCGCCATCTGTTGAATCAGTCGACCCTGCTATGATGAACCCTCCATCGTCTGTTTGAATAATCGAGTAAGCACTATCCCAGCCGGATCCTCCAATAGATTTCTGCCATTGTAAAGAGCCTGTAGCATCAGTTTTAATTATCCAACAATCTTGAGACCCATGATTTCCTGTTACATCACCATCTGTAGATTGATTAACTCCTGCCACTATATAGCCATTATCTACTGTTTGTTGGACAGAACTTGCTGTTTCAAATCCGGAACCTCCAAAATTCCTTTGCCATTCGATAGGTGCGCTTTGCGATAACAGAAAGGAAAATTGGATTGTACATAGTAGAGTAAATAATTTTTTCATCAGTTAAATTGTGTTTGATCTGTTTATTGAATGTTTTTATATGGGTAAAACTTTATTTATCATATTGAGGTCTCTGTTTTCTGTTCATTTCTTTCAACTCTGTACCATCTTTGAAATGGTAAGGCAAACTTTCCTGTTTTTTTTAAACTATCTTCAAATTATAAATTATCTAAATATTTTATTAGATCCATTAAAGGTTCTTTGGGAATATCAGTAGTTTTTTCATTACTAATAAAATTGATCAATCTCTTTTGAATCTTGAAATAATCAGAGTTATTATCAAATTTTGAAGCAATTAGTGCTACTACCAAATCAAGATAGTATTTCCTTTTTTCAAACATTTCTATGTAATATTCACCAACGGATGAATAAGAACTGTTACTCTCAAAAAAAAGCAAAGCATTTTGTTCGATCAATTTTAAAGATTCTGAACATACTTGATTTATATCATTTGAAGTAAATATTTCTTTAAAACCAAGTTGATTTGAATGAGGAAGGACGTACTTGAAAGTAGTCAATTCAAATTTTTTATCATAATTATAACTCAAATGACCTTTTAAAAATTTTGTAATGATAATATTAATATCCTCGAACACTATCCCCAACAGAATATTAAAATCCTGCTTTAATGGCCAGTAATTTTTTACAACCAAATGAATTTTAAAGACTCTCTTATCTACACTTTTAAAAAAAAGTTCATTTGTTGCATTAGTTGTAAAACCATTAGAAGAAAGATAATATTCTAGGCTTTCCACCAAAGATTTTAGTAATTGTTTTTTTGTTACATATTCTTTTTCCATTTTAAGGCCATTCTGTTTTAATTGTTTCAGGTAAAATTTTCAGTTCCATGCCATGTGAACGAAGTATTTCAGAAATCTGTATTTGCGAACCTTGAAGAATGGGTGGATTTAGATTTCTTAAAGCTTCCGGAATTACAGTATTAGAAGATCTAATTTCTAAAACCGCCCCACCTCTTATCGCTCTATCGATTTTATATTGGTTTGTTCTTAATTTATTTGATATTCCAAACTTAGTTTCATTTAATATCCATTTTCCAGTATTTGTATTATAGATACAATTATCCGCTATACTGGTTACATTATTTACTCTTAAATATAAACGTTCAATGTGGATATAACCTTGGGAAACAGGATATTTCTTTAATAATTCTTGCGTCACCATACGTTCAAATTTAAGAGCTTTATCAAACAAAGCCAGAAGCTCAGGCCAGGTTATTGGTCTTATTCCCTGTACCTGTGCATAGTATTCTATAATTTCAGAAAGTTTGTGCAGGTCTTTTTTAGGAACTGCTGCAAAAGAGCGTCGTACGCCTTTTACCACACCTTTTGACGGCACTGATGCCATTCTTGACATCAAAATGCAAGATACAACGTATGAAACGTCAGTGGGGCTTGCTTCCTGTATCCGTTGCCATACTGCCTCTATGTCAAAATCCAGTGTTATTATTTTCTTCAGAGCTTTGCCCAAACCTGTTACGGTTTCCTTTGGATTATCTATCAGGTCAATTACAAACTGTCCCGAATCTGTTGCTGCAAGATAAATCCCCCACGAAACAGGTTCTACCTGCCTGTTTATAGCATCTTCGATATACGCAATGTAGGAGGATTTATAAGCTTTCTTGCCATCTTCAAAATACCCTTCCCAGCGAGGCTCTTTTACCCATAGAAATAATTTTTCATCAGGTGTTATGAATGCTATGGTTTGGTTTTTATCATTGAGAACCAAAACTGCATCCCGGTGAGTAACGTCTCCTTTTCCTGAAGGGTTAGTTATACGCTGCTCCATGTAAGCCTCATAAGCAAGTGCTTCATTGTATTTGATCTCTATTCGCTTGCTTTCAACTACTCCTGCATATTTGCCGTCCTTGTAGCTTACTTTTACGAAACAATCGGCAGAATCACCCTCCCAGCTCCCAAATGCTCTATTCTGCATTTTATCAGTAAGAGGTATTTTAATTCGCAGTATATCAGAGTTTAGAGTATGAGTTGCCTTGTATAGCTGCACATCTTCACCAATTCCTAGTACACTATCATCATCCAATAATTCAATTGTAAGAATAGTATTCTTTCTGGATAGCCCTTTTGTCATAATTTCTACCTCTATGCTGTCTCCGAATTTATAAGGCGGTCGAGAAAGAATGCGAACATCGGTAACTGAACCTCCACCATCTTCTTCATCTTTCTCCTTTTTATCAACCGCCACCTGATCATAAAAATCATCAAACTGGAAACCCTGTTCCCTCCATCTGGCTAATTGTTCTTTGGTAAACATATTGCTTCGTTTTTAGGTTTAACGAATGTGATTCGCCCCTGCGGGAAGCGTCTTTTAGGGATTATTTACAGGTTCTACACCAAGCTTGTGGTCGTTCGGCACCAGCGGGTTGGTTTCTTCCTCGCAACCGTTGCCGCATGGCAATCCATCTTCATCAACTGCCACACCACCTCTCTGCAAACCGATAAGCGAAGTAGGCAATACGGTTTCCCATGTTTCCTCCACAGTGTATTCCTGCTCTTTGAGCTCGTCCACAATGGACAGGTACAACGGATCACCGATCACAGGCACCTGACCGCCGTTCCATATCTTACCGGTTGCCATAAAGTACATCACCGCCTCCTCAAATCCGGGTTTCACCGTTACCACCACGCGTGACATACCTGCCTGCATAAAGCTGCGGAAAATGGCATCATCATCATCGGACTGGAAAAGCTGTACCCATTCCTGCCGTTTTCCCCAGTAATAGGGATAAAGCGAATAGCTCAGAATATTCCATTCAAACGCTTGCTCCATAAATTTTACAAGGCTTGCGTAATTATCCATTTCCTCTATCTGCTGTACAGCAATTGAAGTAAAAGAACCATTTGTAAGATAGCCTTGTCCCAGCGCAGACTCCCCGATCAGGTAGGATATGCATACTCTTCGCAAAATGCTCTGTTCGATCTGGCGATAAAACAATGGATTTCCGGTCAACGGTGCAAAGGCTCCGGTTGGTTTTGGCTCAATTGGTTGTAATACTCATTCAACCGGTCATTATAAGCATTGATAATAGCCTCATACGTTTTAAGTTGCCAGTTCTGATACAGTTCATCGGTACGGAAGCATGTCACACTTACCGTGAAGGAATATGCACCAACATCCCATCCGGTAAAGGAGATGGGAATACTGTCGGTTGTGTAATTGAGAATGCTATAGCTGTAATAGGTTCCGCCGCCTTTGGTTGGATAACCCGATGAAGAATTTCCCTGTCTTTGAATCTCTTTGATGACGTTGCCAATTATTAATTGGGCATTTACATTGCTGTTGCCCGATTTCCTTAACGAATACTGGTAATCCACTTTGTTGAGCTTGTATCCTTCGGGAATTCTCAATGTATTAAACTCTTTAGAGTGTGAGCCATTTTGTCCCTGTCCCTGATAGCCACTTCCTACTATTAAGTATTGTTCCGGCGGAGCTTCCACTGAGGCACGGTATTTAGCTGCAATTTTCATCAGTAGCATTCAGAGCAGTAAGACCGGTTATTTTTTGTTCTATTTCACTATCACTTGCATCGTACCTGTTTCGGGAAACCCAATCGGCTATCGGATAGAAATCTTCACTAAGGGACTGAACATCGTCTAAATCGGTAAATGCGGCAAAACTGCTGGCCGCCTGCTCTAAAGCTTCCCATTTCGTGGTTCCGGAAGGTCTGTTGAGCACTGCTGTATAAAAAGGACCCGAATTAGCTGTAAAAAGTACAAATCTAAGGTCCTGATCCTGTTCTTTACTTAATTCCGGTTCTCTTAGGCTGATGAGTCGGAATAATGTCTGTTGATTTTTTAGATCGGTCATAATTTTGAAGATTATAGGTTTTTAAATGTGATAGAGAGATTGGTTACCTACCATGTGTTGTATTCTTTAAAAATTGAAAAAATTTTATAATAAATAGAAGTAACATGACAAATATCATGTAAATTATATTGATAACAGGATTATCTAGTAATTGTTTCCCAGTGGGAAATGACCATGTATTATAACACGCACTCTATACACATAAACATATAGTAATCCAGTATATTTGCTATTAAAGTGATTATCATACCGATATGTACTTTTTTATACTTATTTATAAATTTTAAGGTCTTTATTCTTACAATCAAATAAATGCGAAAAATAAAGAATCATTAAAACATATGTGCTAATTTTAATAAATACTCTGTTTTATTATTTGATTATTAATTCAAATATCCAAAACCTCATCAAATTAACAATTCCCCATCGAACCTCAAATTTCAAGAATTATTGTATTTTTGAAACCAGTCTGAATTTGACTTAAAAAAACGCAAAACAATGTCAAAAACCATAGAGAAAAAAGAATTCGATATCAAGAATGATATTTACAAACCGCAAAATGCCATCCGTGTAGTGACTGCCGCTTCACTCTTTGATGGCCACGATGCAGCCATCAACATCATGCGCCGTATGATCCAACGTACTGGTGTCGAAGTCATTCATTTAGGACACGATAGAAGCGTGGAAGAGGTGGTGGACACTGCCATTCAGGAAGATGCGCAGGCTATCGCGATGACTTCTTATCAGGGCGGTCACAACGAATATTTCAAATATATGTTCGATTTGCTTCAGGAAAAAGGGGCAGGGCATATCAAAATATTTGGCGGCGGCGGCGGTGTGATTCTTCCTTCTGAAATCACGGATCTGATGAACTATGGAATCTGCCGGATTTATTCGCCTGATGACGGACGTGATTTGGGTTTACAGGGAATGATCAATGATTTGGTGATGAAGTCTGATTTCCCGACCGGAGATAAATTGACCCAAAATATGATTGATACCTTGCAGGAAAAGGACAACCACCATTTGGCGCAAACCATTTCTGCGTTTGAAAATAATTTGAATGAATACCAATCTTTTTACGAAGAAATTAAAAAGAAAGCCGAGGAAAACCACATCCCGATTTTGGGAATGACCGGAACCGGGGGAGCCGGAAAATCTTCTTTGGTGGACGAATTGGTCCGCCGGTATTTATTGGATTTTCCCGATAAAACGATTGGGATTATTTCCGTCGACCCAACCAAGCGTAAAACAGGTGGCGCACTTTTAGGTGACAGAATCCGTATGAATTCTATCAATAATCCGCGTGTATATATGCGCTCTATGGCGACCCGACAGGCGAATTCTTCAATTTCAAAACACATTGCCCCAGCATTGGATGTGCTGAAAGCGGCCGGATTTGATTTAATTATTTTGGAAACCTCAGGTATCGGTCAATCGGGAGCAGAAGTGATGGAGTATGCTGATTTGCCTTTGTATGTGATGACGCCTGAATATGGTGCCGCGACCCAGTTGGAAAAGATTGATATGCTTGATTTCGCACAAATTGTCGCCATCAATAAATTTGATAAGAAGGGGGCGGAAGATGCTTTGCGGGATGTGAAGAAAA
Organism: Moheibacter lacus; assembly: GCA_040392505.1. Taxonomy (GTDB): domain Bacteria; phylum Bacteroidota; class Bacteroidia; order Flavobacteriales; family Weeksellaceae; genus Moheibacter; species Moheibacter lacus_A. The sequence continues at coordinate 29,255 of JBEBVY010000003.1, forward strand.
CCTTTCAGCGCAACCACGAACGTTTTACCGAATCTCCTGAAAATATGCCGGTTTATCCGACACGTGCATCGCAGTTTAATGATGCCGGTACCAACCAGCTTTACAAAGCTTTGATGGCAAAACTGAATGATTCGAATGGGAAATTTGAATCGAATTTAGCATTTGACAAAGTGGCTAAAGAACAAATTACGGCGGTGATTCCACCAAAACGTGTTCGCTATCTTTCCGAGATTGTTGAGAACAACCACTCTTATGACAAATGGGCGGATGAACAAAGCAAACTGGCACAGGAAATTTATGCTTTGGATATTTCAACTAAAATTTTAAATGAAGAAAATAAATCATTTGATTTAGAGGAAATTAGAAATAAAAAATTAGAAAGATTAACACCTGAAAACCGCGAAACCATCCATACTTGGAAAGAAAAGAAAAAGCGCTATTCGGATGAAGTTTATTCGTTCAAAGTTCGCGACAAAGAAATCAAAATTCAAACCCATACCGAATCACTTTCGCACACACAGGTTCCGAAGGTTTCTTTGCCGAGATACGAGGCATGGGGTGATATTTTAAAATGGAGCTTGCAGGAGAATGTACCGGGAGAATTTCCTTATACAGCGGGAATTTATCCGTTCAAACGAACCGGTGAAGACCCAACGCGTATGTTTGCCGGAGAAGGCGGACCCGAGCGTACGAACCGTCGATTCCATTATGTGAGCCTGGGAATGCCTGCAGCTCGTTTGTCAACGGCATTTGACAGTGTGACCTTGTATGGACAAGATCCTGCAGTCCGTCCTGATATTTACGGAAAAATCGGAAATGCGGGTGTTTCTATTGCGACTTTGGACGATGCAAAAAAATTGTATTCGGGATTTGATTTGTGCGCTCCGACGACTTCGGTCAGCATGACCATCAACGGTCCTGCGCCCATGTTGCTTGGTTTCTTTATGAATGCCGCGATTGATCAGCAGTGTGAATTGTACATCAAAGAAAACGGGCTGGAAGCGAAAGTGGAAGCAAGGTTAAAAGAAAAATTTGATGATAAGGGTCTTAAACGACCGGAATATGTAGGTGGACTTCCTGAGGGAAATGATGGTCTGGGATTGATGTTATTAGGTTTAACGGGTGATGAAATTTTGCCTGCGGATGTTTATGCGGAAATCAAAGCGAGAACTTTGGCAATGGTTCGCGGAACGGTTCAGGCAGACATTTTGAAAGAGGATCAGGCGCAGAATACTTGTATTTTTTCGACTGAATTTGCTTTGCGTTTGATGGGGGATGTTCAGCAATATTTCATTGAGCAAAAAGTGCGGAATTTCTATTCGGTTTCGATTTCCGGATACCATATTGCCGAAGCGGGAGCAAACCCGATTTCGCAATTGGCGTTTACCCTGGCAAACGGATTTACATATGTGGAATATTATTTATCGCGTGGAATGCACATTGATGATTTTGCACCGAATTTATCATTCTTTTTCTCAAACGGAATTGATCCTGAATATGCGGTAATCGGACGTGTGGCAAGAAGAATTTGGGCAAAAGCGATGAAAAACAAATACGGCGGAAATGAACGCTCACAGATGTTGAAATACCATATCCAGACTTCGGGAAGAAGTTTGCACGCACAGGAAATTGCATTTAACGATATCCGTACTACTTTACAGGCATTGTATGCGATTTATGATAATTGTAATTCACTGCATACCAATGCTTACGATGAAGCAATTACAACTCCTACGGAAGAATCTGTTCGTCGGGCAATGGCCATTCAGTTGATTATCAATAAAGAATTGGGATTGGCGAAAAATGAAAACCCAATTCAGGGGTCATTTATCATTGAAGAACTGACCGATTTGGTGGAAGAAGCCGTTTATGCGGAATTCGACCGATTGACCGACAGAGGTGGCGTTTTGGGAGCGATGGAAACCATGTATCAGCGTGGGAAAATCCAGGATGAAAGTATGTATTACGAACATTTGAAACACACAGGCGAATTCCCTATTATTGGTGTGAATACGTTTTTAGGTTCTGATGGTTCGCCGACCATGCAGCCAAAAGAAGTGATTCGTTCAACAGAAGAAGAGAAGCAATACCAGATTGAAGCGGTGAAGAATTATCAGCATGCCAATAAAGATCATTCGAAAGAACAATTGAAAAAATTAAATGAAGTTGCGCTGAATAATGGAAATCTTTTTGAAGAGATCATGGAATCTGTTAAATACAATTCTTTGGGGGAAATCACCAATTCACTTTTCAATGTAGGAGGGAAGTATAGACGAAATATGTAAGCCTACCCTGACCCTCCCAAAGGGAGGGAGTTAATTTAATAATTTGAAAATGAGTTGATTTGAGGATTAATAAAATAAAAAGAATCTCAGTCGAGGTTTTTTTTTTATCTGAATTATTACGATATTAGAACAAATTGACTGAAAAATTAAATGTGAAAAATATACTTTTTTTCTTCATTGTCTGCAATTATTTGTCGGCTCAAACTTCTCATTTACAATTAACGAGTGATTGGAAATTCAAATCAATGGATAAATCAGGACAATTTCTTCCGGCCAAAGTTCCCGGAACGATTCACACCGATTTATTTGAGAACGGATTGATTCCGCATCCGTTTGTGGGGAATAACGAATTGGAATTACAATGGATTTCGGATGAAAGATGGCAGTATGTTTTAGAATTTGAGTTGACTAAAAAACAATTGAAAAATCAAAACATCGATTTGGTTTTTGAGGGTTTGGATACGTATGCTGCGATTTACCTGAACAGAGAAAAAATAGATGTTACAGATAATGCTTTTCGAACTTGGAAGTATGATGTGAAAAAACTCTTGAAAAAGAAAAACCAACTGGTTATTAGTTTTTTGCCAACCAATATTTACGAAGAAGAAGCCAAAAGTAAAATTCCTTACAAATTACCTGAAGGCAACCGAATTTTTACCCGAAAAGCGCAATTTCAGTACGGTTGGGATTGGGGCCCGAAATACAATACAATGGGAATTTGGCGACCGGTTTATTTGGAATTTTGGAATGATGGGAAGTTGAATGATGTTTATGTGAAACAAACTAAATTATCTGAAAATATAGCTGTGCTTTCGGTTGATTTAGAATTGAAAAATTCAAAAAAAGGAATTCTGAAAGCTGAAATTTATTTGAATGATGAATTAAAAGTTGAAAAGGAATTGGGTCTTAATTCTGAAATTGAAAATTTAAGTATTCCGATTACAATAAAAGATCCCAAACTTTGGTGGACGCACAATTTAGGCGATCCTTATTTGTATGAATTTAAGGTTCAAATCAGAGATTTGAAAGGTAAATTATTAGATGAAAAAATTGTGAAAAAAGGAATTCGCACGATCGAATTGGTGACGAAAAAAGATGAGTTTGGGGAAAGTTTTTATTTCAAAATAAATGGCGAGCCCGTTTTTATGAAAGGCGCTAATTATATTCCGCAAAGTTCGTTTCAAAGTTGGGTTTCCGATGAGCATTATGAAAAATTGTTGAGCGATGTGGTGGAATCCAATATGAATATGCTTCGGGTTTGGGGTGGTGGAATTTATGAGGACGATTATTTCTATGAATTATGCGACGAAAAAGGAATTCTGGTTTGGCAGGATTTTATGTTTGCTTGTGCGATGTATCCGGGCGATGAAGCATTTTTGGACAATGTAAAACAAGAAGCGATTGATAACGTAAAGCGATTGCGGAATCATAGTTCCATAGCGCTTTGGTGTGGAAACAATGAAAGTTCGGAAGGATGGCATCGCTGGGGCTGGCAGGACGGTAGGAGCGAAGCGGAAAAAGCAGAAATTTGGGGAAATTATCAGAAGCTGTTCAACGGAATTTTACCTGAAATTGTAAAAGAACTGACCGATTTGCCTTATTGGGAAACTTCTCCGAAGTTCGGACGTGGAGATAAAAGATACATTTCCGAAGGCGATGCGCATGACTGGTGGATTTGGCATGATGGTCATCCGTTTGAAAATCTGGAAGAGAAAACGCCGAGATTTATGAGTGAATTTGGTTTTCAGTCTTTTCCGTCTTTGGAGGTTATCAAATTCATCAATGGCGGGGATTCGACTTCGATTTCATCGGAAGAATTTAAAAATCATCAGAAACATTCGCGCGGATTTGACATTATCCGAACTTATATGGAACGTGATTTTCCGGTTCCGACCAACGAAGAAGATTATGTTTATGTAAGTCAATTGGTTCAGGCATACGGAATAAGTAAAGGAATCGAGGCGCAGCGACGAAATAAACCCTATACGATGGGAAGTTTATATTGGCAGTTGAATGATGTTTGGCCGGCTGTTTCCTGGTCTGGGATTGACGCTTTTGGGAATTGGAAACCCTTGCAACATTATGTCAAAAAGCGGTTTGATGATGTTGTGACTTCGGTAGTTTACAAAGATGGAACTTTGGATATTTATGTAATCAATGATTTGATAACCGAATATAATACAGAAGTGGATGTAAGAATCATCAACTTTGAGGGAAAGGTTTTGCGAAATGAAATCCTAAAATTCTACTTGAAACCCAATGAGAGTAAAGTGGTGGGTTCTTTGGATTTGAATGAATTTAAAGGAATGGAAAATCAGATTTTGATTTTGACCAATATCAATCAAAAGTATGGAGGTACCCATTATTTAGTGAAACCCAAAGATTTGGATCTGAAAAAAACACCGGTGAATTTTAATGTGCTAGACAGTAATAAAAGTAAGAGTTTGTACATAAGCAGTACAAGTTTATTAAAAGATGTGAGCATTCATACGAAGTCAAATGGAAGTTTTTATTTCGAGGAAATTATTCCTGATCATTCCGTTTTTATTCCAATAACAATTGATTATGAGAATTTTAATTTGGAAGAAATAGAAATTAAAAGTTTAAATGATTTGGTAAATTAAATAAATATGTATAAATTTGGATTGTAAAAAGTTTAAAATTATACTATCATGACAGCCACATATAAACAAAAAGAAATTCAAAACTTTGCAGAGGATGCGCCTACTATGTATTATGAAGGCAACGCAGCCATTCCTTTAAATGATTTGACTTCCATCCAAAAAATGCGCATCATCAAAAGCGGAATCTCCAAAAATTATTTAGAGACTTTTAAAAAGGCCACAGCTTTGGACTATGATTCGCTTGCGGGTGCGCTTTCTGTGACCCGTGCTACCCTGATAAACAAAAAGGGCGCACAGAAATTCAGTGATCAGGTAAGCGAGAAAATTGTATCATTGGCAGACTTGTATTCATTTGGTTATGAGGTTTTTGAAGACAAAGACAAATTCAACAAATGGATGTTTATCCCCAACCAGGCATTGGGCGGTTTGGCGCCATTTGACATCATAGATAACTATTACGGGAAAGAGGAAGTCCGAAACTTGATTGGACGTATTGCTTATGGTGTTTATTCATAGTTATGTGGGTTTACAGGATTAGTAAAACTCAATACGCCGGTGACTTGAACGGCACCGGTGCTAAGCTATTTGGAGGTCGCTGGAATCACATTGACACGCCTTGTATTTATACGGCTTCAAGCCGTTCACTGGCAGTTTTGGAATATTCGGTCAATGTCAATGTGGACTACATTCCGAGGGCGTTGAGCATTTGTATCTTTGAAATTGATGAAGCACAAATCACAGAAATAAAAACGAAAAAGCTTCCGGGTGATTGGAAAGATGTTCCTGCGCCGTATTCCACCAAAGATTTTGGAACGAAGTTACTGCAAAAAGGAAATCCGGTTTTGAAAATTCCATCGATTGTGATTCCTGACGAATTCAATTTTATACTCAATCCTTTGGCGAATCAAAATGCTTTTAAATTGGTAGAAGTAAAGGATTTTATTTATGATTTAAGGATCAAAGAAAAATGATTATAAATCTGTATTTTTATTGGCTAACTGTCCACAAGCCGCATCTATATCGCCACCCCGGCTTTTTCTTACCATCACGGTAATTCCGGCTTTCTCTAATTCACGGACATAACGCTGTTCGGCTTCTATATTTCGGTGGTCAAATTTCCCTTCACCGATGGGATTGTACTGGATTAAATTCACTTTTGATGGGACTTGACGGCAATATTTGATTAGAGCTTTTATGTCTTCTTCGCCATCATTGATTCCACCCCAAACGCAATATTCAAATGTGATTTTCGATCGGGTTTCTTTGTACCAATATTGAAGGGCCTCCATAATTTCGGTGAGCGGAAATTTTTCAGAAAAAGGCATGATGTCGTTTCGTTTATGCTCTATGGCAGAGTGTAGGGACAAGGCCAATTTGACTTTTAAATTTTCATCGGCCAGCATTTTGATCATTTTGGGGATACCGGAAGTGGAAACGGTAATTCTTCTAGCTGACATTCCCAAACCTTCATCAGTAGTGATTTTCCGGATGGCATCCACCACATTTTTATAATTCATCATCGGTTCGCCCATTCCCATAAAAACGATATTGGAAAGTGGCCGTTCAAAATATTCTTTGCTTTGTTTGTCAATTAATGCGACCTGATCGACGATTTCAGCAACTTCCAGATTTCGCATGCGTTTTAATTTGGCGGTTGCACAGAATTCGCAGTTGAGGGAACATCCGACCTGAGAAGAAACGCAGGCAGTCGTGCGGGTTTCGGTGGGAATTAAAACCGATTCGACCATCAATCCATCATGGAGTTTCACACCATTTTTAATCGTTCCATCATTGGATTTCTGTAACAAATCAACGCTTGCATTTTGAATCGAAAAGTCAAGATCCAATTCTTCCCTTAATTTTTTGGACAAATTGGTCATATCATCAAACGTATGGGCGTTTTTTTTCCAGAGCCATTCATAAATCTGTTTGGCTCGGAAAGGTTTTTCGCCTACCGAAATCAGATGTGATTCCAAATCCTTGAGGGATAATTTTCGGATGTCTTTTTTAGTCAAAACTTAGCATTCAAATTCTTTGCAAAATTGGGAATTAAAAATGAGATAACAACTATGGCAAAAGACAATTACCAGCCGCCTCCGCCACCGCCACCACCGCCACCGCCGGAAAATCCGCCTCCACCTGAACCTGAACCGCTGCTGCTGGGAGCAATGGTAGATGAAGCGATGGAGCGTGAAAATCCGTCACTAAACGAATTGCCGATGTTGGTTGTAAAGCCGTGCATACCGCCTGCAAACCAATCGTTTTTGTATTCCTGATTATTGGTTTTGAGATAGTTATTGAATTTTTCGCCCCAAACGCCGTCAACACCCAAAACCATAGCGTATGGAAGCATTTTTTCAAAAAGTTCGGGAGTCATTTTAGGAGGATTGTGGAATTTAATCAATTGGTTTTCTGCTGCCGATAAATACATTTTAAATCCTTCTATCAACGAAACTTGTTGGAGGTATCCGGGATCAGGTCTTTCGATGAAAAATTTAAAGAAGCTGAGTAATATAAAGCTGACAATCAGGAAAATATAAGCAAGATTAAAAGGTTCTATCTGATTGTCAATGAATTTCCAATACAAGAAAAATCCACCCAAAGGCAACAATGGCCAAATCCAGAAAAACAATGACTTATAGCGTAGGGTGGGAGCGGCGTAGATGAAAATGTAATAAACAAACATACCTATATACAAGAAAATTCCGAAAATTAATTTATTGATATTGAATAAATTAAGATAAGAAAAAATCAAAACCAACCAATAAACTACTGAAATGACAAGAAACGGAATGATGAGTTTATTTCGGTTATTTCCTTCGTGGACAAGCGGTTTATTTTTATCGATGACCTTTTCTTTGAATTTATTAACCATGGAAGCAATACTGGAATCGTATTTACCGTCTATGGTCAACGAGTCATGAATACTGTTGAGCAAATTTCTTTCTTCAGGTGTGATATTTGCCGAATCATTTTTGAGTTTAGTTATTTTGTAAGAAGTGGTTTTAGTCAATCCAAAAAGCTGGGATTTTGAGGTTTCTTCAATTTTGACTAAACCTTTTACGGCTAAATTTATAAAGGTAGCGGTAATAAGGTTATGATTGTATTTGCCGTTGTTCAAATAGCCTATTGAAGCAGGGGATTGGTTCATGGGTGGTTCAAATTGGGGAACAACAATCGGCTTTTTGGGGTCAATCCCAAATCGGTACCATAAAAAGCCAAAAAAAGCGAGCAATAATCCGGAGAATCCGGCCAATATTTTGGAGAGATTATCGGGCTTGAGTGCTACCGGTAGTTCGGGTTCCCGGACAATTCCTTTGGAAAAACCAACTGCAACGGTGAGTCCGTTTCCGGGACCTAAATTTTTAGCGGCCCATTGAATGGTTGTCGGTGAAAGAATTTTTACATCACAATCATTTTCAGAACTTCTGTATTGTCCGGTATAACAGGCATTTTGAAGAATTTCTACGCCTTCGGGAAGATGGATGGTTGCCGATGCATTTTCAATCGGGAAATTCCAATAATTCCCTGTGCTGTTCCAATACAATTCATCAAAATCATCAAAAAATCCGATTTGACGATACGTTTCATAAACGATTTCATATTCATAAACACCGCTTGGCAGATAAACATCTTCATCTCCTATATAAATTACATAATTATTGTTTTCATGAACCGTATGATAAGGTTCTTTCCGGTTGTCTCTTTTTATGGATTTAATCTTGTATTTGACAAAAAAAGATTTCTCCTGGATATTCCTTTTGATGGGAAGTGTGCGAAAGATACCTCTTTGAATCTGGTTGTTGTAAGCACTGACTTTTATCTTTTCGGTCACGGTGATTTGGGAAGAGGTATCCACCACTATTTCCGTATGAAAATCAATGATTCGTTCCAAGTAATTGCTGTAATTCTGTGCAAATCCCCAATGGCAAATCAATAAAAATAAAAACGAAAAGATGACTGTAGAGAGGTGTAATCGTTTCATAATTAGAATTTTACATTTGGAGCACTTCTTTCCGCTTCATTTTCAATTTCGAAGAATGGGTATTTCTCAAATTTGAAAGAATTGGCCACGATATTGCTTGGAAAAGATTCCGTCAAGATGTTGTAATCTCTAGCAGTTCCGTTGTAATAACGGCGGGCTTTTTCGATTTCACCTTCTAAGTTAGAAAGTTCGCTTTGCAATTGTTGGAAGTTGGTATTGGCCTTCAAATCGGGATAATTTTCGGCCAACGCCAAAACATTCATCAGCGCACGGCTTAAATCCTTTTCGGCTGCTTGTTTGTCTTCAACCGAACTAGCGCCCATCGCACGAGAACGTGCCTGTGTAATGTTTTCCAGCGTATCTTTTTCATGCGTTGCATACCCTTTTACCGTTTCAACCAGATTGGGAATTAAATCATAACGTTTTTTCAGGAAAACGTCTATTCCGCTCCAGGCTTCCTGTACAAGGTTTCTGAGCTTGACTAATTTGTTATAAATCGCAATAAAATATAAGGCGATAATTAAGATAAGAGCACCAATAATTAGTAAAAAAGACATTCGTTAAAATTTTTAAGTTTTAACGAATGTATGAAAAAAATTGATTGTTTTTTATCTTAATGAGTTGATTTACAAGATCAACATCGCATCACCGTAAGAATAGAATTTATACTTTTCTTTTACGGCTTCCTTATAAGCTTTCATCAGAAAATCATGTCCGGCAAAAGCGCTTACCATCATGATTAAAGTAGATTTAGGCGTATGGAAATTGGTAATCATACAATTGGCTACGCCAAATTCATAAGGCGGATGGATGAATTTATTGGTCCAACCATTGAATGGATTCAAATGATAATTTGCTGAAACAGAGCTTTCTATGGCGCGCATGGATGTGGTTCCCACAGCACAAACCCGTTTTTTATCATCGATTGCTTTATTCACAATATTTGCCGTTTCTTCCGAAATAATGGCTTGTTCAGATTCCATCTTATGTTTGGACAAATCTTCCACTTCGACCGGGGCAAAAGTTCCCAAACCGACGTGCAGCGTTAATTCCGCAAATTCAACTCCTTTGATTTCCAATCGTTTCAATAAATGTTTGGAGAAATGTAATCCGGCAGTAGGAGCCGCAACGGCACCTTCGTATTTGGCATAAATGGTTTGATAGCGTTCCGCATCTTCCGGAAGCACCTCTCTTTTGATGTATTTTGGAAGCGGCGTTTCACCTAAATCTTCCAATGCCTGACGAAATTCATCATAAGAACCGTCAAAAAGGAATCTCAAAGTTCGGCCACGGGAAGTCGTGTTGTCAACAACTTCTGCTACTAAACTATCATCATCGCCGAAAAATAATTTATTTCCGATTCTGATTTTTCTCGCCGGATCAACCAATACGTCCCACAAACGGGTTTCTGCATCGAGTTCGCGTAGCAAGAAAACTTCTATTTTGGCTCCGGTCTTTTCTTTATTTCCCATCAGACGCGCAGGAAAAACTTTGGTGTTGTTCATGATCATAACATCACCTTCGTCAAAATAATCAATTAAATCCTTGAATAATTTATGTTCGATGGTCTGCGTTTTTCTGTCCAGAACCATCAGCTTAGCTTCATCTCTTTGTTCGGACGGATGTTCGGCCAAAAGTTCTTCAGGAAGTTTAAAATTAAAATCGGAGGTTTTCATTTTCATATCGCAAAATTTTGCGCAAATATACAATTGTCGAGACCCCGTTGTCAAGCGATTTGGACAAATAGTTTTTAATTCAAAAAAATAGACCCATAATTTGTTTTAATTAGGAATCCTAACTATATTTGAATTTCAAAATAATTTTTTCATGGCTAAATCAATTTTTTATCATGCAGGCTGTCCTGTATGCTTGAGTGCAGAACATGACATAATCGGTCTGGTAGGAGAATCTAACGTTGAAGTAGTGCATTTGGGAGACGATAAATCCCGAATTGAAGAAGCAGAAAATGCCGGTGTGAAATCGGTTCCGGCATTGGTAACGCCCAACGGAAATGTTTTACACATCAATTTTGGAGCTTCGATGGCCGATGTGAGAGGTTAAGCTTTTGGGAGTTGTTTTTCGGGATATGTCTCGGGAAACAACTCTTTTTTTGAATTTAAGATTATGAAAGTAGCAGTTTGGGATACGTATGTCCCGTTAAAAGATGGGAAGATGATGCATTTTGACATCATTGCACCACAGGAGATCAAAGATGAAAATTTGATTTATCAGTATGGAAAAGAATATTTGGTTTCCAAAGATTTGGCAGATGTAGAATTGACTTCCACCGAATGTTTGTTTTGCCACATTGAGGAATTAAAAGAGGAGTGGGAAACGGAAATTCAAACCAAAGGTTATTATATTTACGAAATGGAAAATTGTAATTAGTTTCCCCATCTGAATGGATTTGAATCAAAAAATAGTCAATTCGCTCGAGAGAATTTCACAGGCGTTTCGTGTTTTGCTTTGGAATGAAAGTAAGCAATACGGTTTAAGTCCCATTCAGATTCAAATTCTCATTTTTTTATTCACACATAGTCCGGAGAAAAGAAAAATCAGCTATTTGGCCAGGGAATTTGGCATGACCAAAGCCACTGTCAGTGATTCGGTTAAAACATTGTTTCAAAAATCTTTGGTTACAAAAGAATTTGAAGTCAGGGATTCCCGAAGTTTCAGACTTCATTTGACAGAATCAGGGGAGGAAATTGCCCGAAAAACATCTTTGTTTGTAAATGAAATTGAAAATTCCATTGATAAATTGAAACAAAGTGAAAAGGAAAATTTATTATTGAACCTTTTTGGTATAATTGATTCTCTGAACCAATCAGGCGTGATTTCTCTACAAAGAATGTGTTTTTCCTGTTCCCATTATCTTCCTCATCATGATGGAAATCCGCATTTCTGCAAATTGCTCAATAAAAATTTGAGTGATGCTGAACTTCAAATCGATTGTCCCGAATTTGCAGAGAAATAAGATTTATCCAATAATTTGCGGATAAAAAGGGATTCTGTATTTTTGTGTTTCGAATTTAGAATCCATATGAAAAAATTATGCTTTATTTTAGTGTTGTCCGTCTTATTCTTTGTTCAATGTAAGGATTCAGAACAATCGATAGAAATAGGAGAAGTTACGGAAAGATCCCCTGAGGAAATAGCTTCCATCATCGATTACGCACCTGCTTTTTCTTTAGCGTCTATAGAGGGAAATCAGGTTTCATTGACCGATTTAAAAGGTAAATATCTGTTTGTAGATATTTGGGCAACTTGGTGCCGCCCTTGTTTACAGCAACTTCCGGCAATGAAAGAATTGGAAGAAAAATACAGAGACACCAATATTGAATTTGTCAGCATTTCGATAGATAGCGACCGCGATAAAGCCAAATGGCAAAAAATGGTTCAGGAAAAACAAATGTCCGGTGTTCAATTATTTGCAGGAAAAGGAACTTCCTTTCATCAGGATTATGAAATTTCAACCATCCCTAAATTCTTAATCATAGGGAAAGAGGGTGAAATCATCAATGAAAATCCGCCTCGTCCTATGGATCACACAACAGGACAAATCAATCAACAACTGGTTTCGATATTAGATGGGTTAATGGAAAATGAAATGTAATTTGATTCATGAACGAACAAACACCAAATCAGGAAGAATTTTATAAAAATTTTAAAATACGTTTGGATGAAACCACAGAATTTCCATCCAATTATACCTTTAAATTTATAGTTCCTACTGACAACAAAAGAATTGCGGAAGTACAACGGTTATTTGATGGCGCAAGGCCTCAGTTCCAAATGAAAGAATCCAAAAACGGAAAATATACATCTGTTACGGCAGTTGTCTATGTAATTGATTCCGACCAAGTTATACATTATTACAAATCAGCTTCAGTAATCCAAGATGTGATGATGTTGTAATTAATTTTTATGTTTTGAATTTAAAATTTTAAATGAAGCCAAAACACCTATAAAATTCAAAAATAACATTCAAAATAACCAAAAGGGAATTCCTACCTTTGCATCCGCAAATTTTAGATATGTCTTTAGAGAAAGAAATAAGTCGTAGGAAAACATTTGGGATCGTTGCCCACCCGGATGCCGGAAAAACAACCTTAACGGAAAAATTACTTCTGTTCGGAGGAGCAATTCAGGAAGCAGGTGCGGTAAAAAGCAACAAAATAAAAAAAGGAGCCACCTCCGATTTTATGGAAATCGAGCGTCAGCGCGGGATTTCCGTAGCTACTTCGGTTTTGGCATTTGATTACAGAGACCGAAAAATCAATATTCTCGATACACCCGGACACAAGGATTTTGCAGAAGATACTTTCAGAACGCTGACTGCGGTTGATTCTGTAATTGTAGTGGTGGACGTTGCAAAAGGAGTGGAGGAGCAGACTGAAAAACTCGTGGAAGTTTGCCGTATGCGAAATATTCCGATGCTGGTTTTTGTCAATAAAATGGACCGAGAAGGGAAAGACGCATTTGATTTGATGGATGAAATCGAACAAAAGCTGAGCTTACGTGTAACGCCGCTTTCCTGGCCGATTGGGATTGGTGCAACTTTTAAAGGAATCTATAATATTTGGGAAAAAAACATCGGATTATTTTCCAATGAAAACAAACAGAAAATTTCTGAATCCATTGCTTTTGATGATTTGGAGAATCCTGAATTGGATCAAATAATTGGTGAAAGTTTTGCCGAAAATCTTCGAAATGAAATCGAATTGGTAACAGAGGTTTATCCGAAATTTGATCAGCAGGAATATATGTCGGGTAAATTGCAGCCGGTTTTTTTCGGTTCTGCTTTGAACAATTTCGGAGTGCGGGAATTATTGGATGCTTTTGTGGACATAGCACCACATCCGCAATCAAAAGAAACCGATACAAGAATTGTGGAGCCTTTTGAAAATAATTTTTCGGGGTTTGTTTTTAAAATTCATGCCAATATGGATCCCAAACACCGTGATCGTTTGGCGTTTGTGAAAATCGTTTCGGGGAAATTTGAACGAAATAAAAATTATCTGCATGTCCGTCAGGGAAAAAATATGAAATTCAGTAGCCCGAATGCTTTTTTTGCCGATAAAAAAGAAATCGTGGATGAAAGTTTTGCAGGAGATATCGTCGGGCTGCATGATACGGGAAATTTCAGAATCGGGGATACGTTGACAGAGGGCGAAAAAATGATGTTCAAAGGAATTCCATCTTTTTCACCGGAGCATTTCCGTTATATCAACAATGCTGATCCATTGAAAGCCAAACAATTGGAAAAAGGAATCGACCAGTTGATGGATGAAGGTGTGGCTCAGTTGTTTACGCTTGAAATGAACAACCGAAAAATCATTGGAACAGTCGGGGCATTACAATATGAAGTGATTCAATACCGATTGGAACATGAATATGGCGCAAAGGTTACATATGAACCCATTTCGATTTTTAAAGCTTGTTGGGTGGAAGTGGATGATGAGAAATCTGCTGAGTTTCAGGAATTCAAAAGAGTAAAACAGAAATATTTGGCACAGGATAAATTTGGTCAACTTGTTTTTCTGGCCGATTCATCTTTCACTATCCAGATGACACAGGAAAAATATCCTTCCGTGAAACTTCATTTCGTAAGTGAATTCTAATCCATCAGGTCGCTGATGATGTTTCCATCCTTGGATTGGAAAAAATTCTCACATAAAATGAAGAAAATCAAAAAGATATAAAAAAAAGTAAAAATAAGTTTTTGAAGCATGGGTAGCGTCTTTGTTAAGAAGATGTGAAAATTGATAAAGGTTGCGTGAAAATAAGACTAATTTTCTAATTATTTTCAATTCATCTTTATTTGTACCTTCGGTTTCTTAATCAGAAGATATGAAATGGATTTTTTTCTTATTATTTTTTATTTCTCTATCCGTTGAAGCCCAAGTACTTAATCATAAAAAAGAGTTCACCAGACAAGATTCTTTGCGTGGAAGCGATAATGAATTCCGGAATTGGTGGAATGTTTTGCATTATGATATACAAGTAGAGCCGGAATTTGATAAAAAATTCATCAAAGGGAAAAATACCATTCAATTTGAAATCACCGGTGATAATCCCGGGAAAATCATGCAAATAGATTTGCAGGAACCGATAAAATTGGACAAAGTTCTATTGAACGGAAAAGAAATCAAAAATTTTATTCGCGAAGGCAATGTTTATTTTTTGCATTTGAATCAGAAATTTCAAATTAATTCAAAACACAAAATCGAACTTGAATTTTCCGGAAATCCGCGTATCGCCAAAAATGCACCTTGGGACGGTGGCTGGATTTTTACAAAAGATGCCAAAGGAAGACCTTGGATGTCAGTTGCCTGTCAGGGATTGGGCGCAAGTGTTTGGTATCCCAACAAAGATTATCAGGGTGATGAACCTGACAACGGAGCAAAATTGTCCATGATCGTTCCGGAAGATCTGATTGCCGTCGGCAATGGAAGATTGGTGGATATGAACCAAATCGGTGACAAGTTGGAATTTGTTTGGGAAGTAAAAAATCCGATTAATAATTATAATATCACTCCATACATAGGACATTACAGCGAGATTAAAGATTCGTATAAAGGCGAGAAAGGAGAATTATCCTTAAATTATTGGATATTGGATTATAACCGTGAAAAGGCGGAAAAACAATTTGAACAAACCAAACTCATGCTGAAATCTTTTGAGAAATGGATGGGACCGTATCCTTTTTATGAAGATGGCTATAAACTTGTGGAGACCTCACATTTAGGGATGGAGCACCAGAGTGCAATTGCCTACGGAAATCATTTTGAAAACGGTTATCTGGGAAGGGATTTGTCCGGTTCAGGATGGGGGTTGAAATGGGATTTTATTCTAATTCACGAATCAGGGCACGAATGGTTTGGAAATAATATAACCACCAAAGATGTGGCTGATATGTGGGTTCATGAGAGCTTTACGGCTTATTCGGAAACACTTCATACTCAGGAGCTTTACGGAAAAGAAGCCGGAAATGATTATGTGATAGGTACGCGGTTAAATATTTTGAACGATATTCCCATGATCGGGATTTATGGCGTAAATCAGGAAGGGAGCGGCGATATTTATTACAAGGGTGCCAATATGATTCATACTTTCCGACAATTGCTGGAAGATGATGAATTGTTTCGAAAAATCCTTCGGGGATTGAATGAGAAATTTTATCATAAAACCGTTACCACAAAGGAAATAGAAGATTATATAAGCCAAATGAGCGGGATCGATCTAACCGAATTTTTTAATCAATATCTGCGTACAACCCTAGTTCCGACTTTCGAATATAAAATCAACGGAAATGAAATTTCCTATCGCTGGGTAAATGTGGTGGACAAATTCGATATGCCGGTGCGAGTGGGGGATTCGGAAGTTTGGTTGTTTCCAAAAAAGGACAAATGGAAAACGGAAAAGCTGGAAAACGGTTTGGAAGATAATTTCAGAATCAACCGTAATTTTTACGTGGAAACAGTTAAAAAGGATTGATATTTGAAACCAATCAGGCATGAATTCTCAAAAAATCATTTTGTTTGACGGCGTTTGTAACTTGTGCAATTCGACAGTCCAAAAAGTAATTGAAAAGGATGATAAAAACCAATTCAAATTTGCATCGCTTCAGTCAGAATTCGGACAGGAATTTTTAAAGAAAAATGAGTTATCTACTGAAGAATTCAATTCGATCATTCTGGTTGACGGAGAAAAATTCTACACCCGTTCAGATGCCGCTTTGCGTATTGGTAAAGAGTTAAGAGGAATTTATAAACTTTCCGGTTTATTATTTATTTTTCCTAAATTCATCCGAAATGCGGTTTATGATTTCATTTCCAGAAATCGATATAAATGGTTTGGAAAAAGAGAAAGCTGCTGGTTGCCTACGCCCGAATTACAAGAAAAATTCCTGAATTGATTATTCAAAATACTGTAAAGGATGAAGCAGATGATCCTGCTCTTTTTCTTCTCTTTTTTGATAAATTTCCACTCCTCGTTCGATTTCCTTTTTATAGTCAGATTGCGTGGCATATAAAACGTCTTTCGTATTGGTTTTATCAAACTTTTCGTCAGATAAAATGGCGAAAATTCGTTTTTTCTGCTTGTCATATTTTTTAGGATTCAGTCGATCCGGAATTTCAATTTTAACTCGTGCATAGGCCATTCCCATCACAGGAATTGTTTCAATGACGTATATTTTTCCTTCTTCAAGAGTTGCCGTTACATAAGAAGAATTGGAAGCACCAACCCAAAAAGCATGCTCGCCCGGATCACATTCGTAGCGTATGTAGCCCGCGCCGGCAAATTTGCCGATGAATTGATCATAATCGAAATAACGGAAGTTGATTAAATAACCAGTATTGCTTGTTCGAACAAAATAAACTACCGACTTCCCTTCAGAAGGATTTTCAAGCTCAATGCTTTTGTCTTTATATGCAATAGTGGTAAAAGTTTTTGCTTTTGGCTCATTGCTTTCTTTGTTAATCATTTGAATTTCAGCAATCTGATCCTGATTATAAGTTAAGTTATCATCAGTTTCTATTGACTTAACCGATGAATTATACAAAAATTCCTTTTCAAGACTTTGGGCATTTGTAAAAGTGATTTTATCATCATAATCAAATTCCAGACTGAAGAAAGAAATCTTTTCATCATTTACCAAAGTAATCGTTCCGGCCTGAATTTTATCGCCTACCTGAAACGAATCCTGAGCAGTAACCCATACAGCCACCGATAATAGAATAATTGAAATAAATAGTCTCATGTATAATTTTTTGCCAAAAATAAGATTTTCACTGACTTAAGGAAATGCTTTGTGTCAGATTTAAATTTTATCGATTAAATGGGGAGTAAAAACAATTTTTATGGTTCAATTTTTTTTAATTTAGCCTCATTCGCAATGAATTATTTAAAACATATATAAAAATGATAATGAAAAAAATATTTGTATTCTCTCTTATTTTCATCTTTCAATTCGGCCTTTCTCAGGACATCAAAGAAAAAGTACTTCTTTGGGAGATTTCCGGAAATGGTTTGGAAAAACCTTCTTATTTGTTTGGTACTATTCATGTGGCCTGTCAGGGAGAGGTGCTTATGTCACCTGAACTTCAATCGGCATTTGACCAAACCAACCAACTTATTCTCGAACTGGATATGGATGATCCCAAAATGATGGGAAAAATGATGGAAGCTTCCTTATCTAAAGATGGGAAAAAAATTTCGGAAAAACTGGGTCCGGAATTAAGCGCCCGACTGGATTCACTTTTACTGGCAAAAATGGGAATAGGATTGATGATGGTGGATAATTTAAATCTGCCAACAATTTCTATGCAGATAGGATTGTTGACATTGGATTGTCCTATAGACCTGGGCTTTGATATGATGCTTATGACCGAAGCGCAAAATGTGAACAAGGAAATAAAAGGATTGGAATCGATAGATGAACAAATACAACTTCTTATTTCTCAGCCCGATGAAGAATCCATAAAAGCGATTTCTTATTTGATCAACCATTTTTCCGAAGCACAGGAAGAATTATCTAAAATGATCGGCTATTACCGAAACCAAGAAATACAAAGCCTTTATGATTTTACAAAGAAATCAATGGAAGACCCTAAATATCCGCAAGGAAATCTGGAAGATTTTCTGGACAAAAGAAACGAAAACTGGATTCCGGTAATCGAAAAAGAAATCAAATCCATGCCGAGCCTGATAGCAGTCGGAGCAGCGCATTTGGCGGGGGAAAAGGGCGTGATCAATTTGTTGAAATCAAAAGGTTATAAACTGAAGGCCATACAGAAATGAAAAAACTAATTTGGGGAATGTTACTCTTGACATTCCAACTTCAATATGCACAAAACATGAAAATCCCGTTTGAAATTTCTGATGGAAATAAAACTTCCACTTATTTTGAAACAATTGAATTCTGGCAAAATTTGGCTAAAAGCTCAGATAAAATCCAAATAACCGAAAAAGGAATGACGGATTCGGGTTTTCCGCTTCATTTGGTTTTGATCAATCATTCAGGCGAATTTGATTTAAAGAAAATTCAATCGGAAAACAAATCTATTCTTTTAATTAACAACGGAATTCACCCGGGAGAACCTGACGGAATTGATGCCAGTATGCTATTGGCGCGTGAAATTGCAGACGGTAAATTCAAACTTCCCGATAATTTGGTTTTGGCCATCATTCCGGTTTATAATATCGGCGGAATGCTCAACCGGAGTACAGATTATCGTGTGGATCAAAATGGTCCGGATGAATTTGGTTCGCGTGGAAATGCCCAAAATCTAGATTTGAACCGTGATTATATCAAATGTGATTCAAAAAATGCCCGTTCGTTTACACAAATTTTTCATGAATTAAATCCCGATGTTTTTGTGGATAATCATGTAAGTAACGGTGCGGATTATCAGCATGTGATGACATTGCTGACTTCACAGCACAGTAAATTGGGTGGCCAAATGGGCGAATACACCAATCAGGTTTTTGAACCGGCTTTGTATAAATCCATGCAAAAAAAAGGTTATGATTTGATTCCTTATGTAAATGTTTGGGGAAAAACGCCTGACAACGGCTGGAGCGAATATGTGGATTCGCCTCGTTATTCGAGCGGATTCGGGACATTGTGGAGCACCTTTTGTTTTGTCCCTGAAACGCATATGTTGAAGCCCTACAATCAGCGTGTAAAAGCTACTTACGAACTGATGGTTTCATTTATAGAATTCACTGCAGCAAACAGTCAGAAAATAAAATCGCTTCGAAATCAAACCATTGAAAAGGAAATTTCCCAAAAAGAATTCACCATTTCCTGGAAACACAATCCCCATAAATTTCAGAATTATCTTTTTAAAGGATTTGAAGCCCGCTATAAAAAGAGCGAAGTTTCCGGTTTGGATCGTTTATATTATGACCGAAATAAACCATTTGAAAAACAAATTCCGATTTATAACCAATTTGATGCTGAAATTGTAGTTAAAAAGCCGGAAGCATACATCATTCCGCAAGGCTGGTGGAAAGTAATTGAATTACTTCAGCTTAATAAAGTTGAAATGAAACAATTGGAAAAAGACACGGAAATGTTAGTAGAAGCTTATCGGATTGAAAACTATGATTCCGCACCCGAAGCTTATGAATCGCATCACATCAATTCGAAAGTGGAAATTTCCAAAACGGTAGAGAAAAAGCAGTTCCGAAAAGGCGATTGGTACATCCCGATGAACCAGAAAGCCAATCGTTTTCTGATTGAAACATTGGAACCGCAGGCAATGGATTCGTATTTTGCATGGAACTTTTTTGACGGAATCCTCCAGCAAAAAGAAGGATTTTCGGCCTATGTTTTTGAAGATATAGCTGCAGATTTTCTGAAAGAAAATCCGCAGATTAAAGCAAAATTGGAAGAAAAGAAAATGCAAGATCCCGATTTTGCAAAAGATGCGTACGCACAGCTCAATTTTATTTTTGAAAATTCACCTTGG
Organism: Moheibacter lacus; assembly: GCA_040392505.1. GTDB lineage: Bacteria > Bacteroidota > Bacteroidia > Flavobacteriales > Weeksellaceae > Moheibacter > Moheibacter lacus_A. The sequence goes on from JBEBVY010000003.1 coordinate 49,629, forward strand.
ATCGAACCCGGTTTTATGCAATATCCGGTTTTTAGGGTTTTAAAGTAACGATAAGATAAAGAGCTTTTTGCGTATATTTGGGTGTTAGCTGACATTATATGACCGAAATTGAAGTAATAAACGGAAAGAATATAATTAGATATGTCTATGATTCTTTACTAATTAAAAATGTTGTAAATGCTTTTAGTTGGGACGGTGGAGATGGAACAGTTGCCGGATATTATAGTGTTAGTGACTACTCCGAATCAGAAAAAATTAGGCTTACCAAAGAACTGAATGAAAATCTCATAAATGAAGATAATCTTGTTGTAATAGAATCTTTACGAAAATTTTTAAAACTTTTTTATGATGGAGTTTATTCAATAACTTTCAATAAAGAAAAATTAAATCCAGATGAACAACTTTTGAAGGGATCAAATAATAGAAATAATAAAAGTTTACTTAAAGCTGACAATTTTTATGGTTGGGCATATCTAGGTTATGGTTATAAAGATTATTTCATATACACTTTACAAAGTAAAAATTTAAATGAAAATAGAGTCCAATACTATATTGATTTAATTTCTAAAGGCAAGGAACCAAAAGTTATAACAATTGGCAACTATATGATGAAATATGTTCTTGATGGACATCATAAACTTGAAGCATATACAAGGCTTAACAAAAAAGTTCCTATGTACAATATCAAAAAATTATCCGTTGAAGAAAACGAATTAGAAAAATCTTTAGAATTTGCGTACAAATATATTGACAAAGACGAATTTAACAATATGTTTTTTGGTGATGGACTATTAAGTAAAGTGGATTATTTAAAGTTTCCTGAATTTACAAAACTAATCGATGAATATATTTCAAATGAAAAAACTATTGGCAAAAATTTTAATCATAGTTTCGGGGAATTATTTATAAAAATGTGTAATTCCGATAACGAAGCCGAAAGGTTTTGGTTTGACGAACGATTCACAAAAATAAAGCAGGCTAATTACATTGGTTTAGGTCTTCCCTATTTCATTATAGAAAATAATATTGGACATTGGAAACGATTTCCAATTATTTTAAAAAGTGATTTTGATGAATGGCTTAATAAAATTAAAAAATAACGTCAGCTAACATAGAACTATGGTAAAAAACAAGAAAATCAGGTAAAATTTTGCATATAATTCTCATCGTACATTTTGCCTGACTTTAGGATCCCGAATGCCTGTTTGAGCAGTTTATTACAGATTGCGATCAAACCTACTTTTCCGCTCTTGCCCTGAGCCTTTATACGCCCGTAAAGATCCCGATAGCCTTTGTTGTATTTCATCGCATTGAAGCTGCACATAAACAATAATTTTCGCAATTTTCCATTGCCCATTTTACTCATTATCGAACCATCCTACGAAGAAACACATTGGCCTTATTCTCTTGACAAAAATAAAATCGAAAATCTCTAATTTCTAAGCCCTATTGGAAAGCAAATCAATCAATTTTAGACATCCAATTTAAGCACTTAAATTTTGTAAATTTGTCATTTACAACATAAAAAATGGCAAAAGCAAACTCAAAAATAATCGTTCAAGAAACTGAAATCACCTTTATCAACAAGGATATTGGAGAATATATTTCATTGACAGACATCGCAAAATACAGAAACCCCGTTGAACCATTTTCGATTATAAACAACTGGATGCGAAGCCGAAGCACGATTGAATTTTTGGGACTTTGGGAAAAATTGAACAATTCAGATTTTAAACCTATCGAATTCGAGAGGTTTAAAAGTGAAGCAGGAAGCAATTACTTTGTTTTATCGCCACAAAGATGGATTGAGAGTACAAATGCAACAGGAATTATATCCAAATCTGGACGATACGGAGGAACTTTTGCCCATACCGACATTGCATTTGAATTTGCTTCTTGGATTTCTTCCGAATTCAAACTGTATTTGATTACAGAGTTTAAACGGCTGAAACAAGACGAAAATTACAGATTACAACTTGAATGGAATTTGCAACGTACTATTTCCAAAATCAATTATCGGATTCACACAGATGCAATCAAGGAAAATTTAATTCCGAAAGAAATCACGAAACAACAAGCAAGTTTTGTTTATGCCAACGAAGCAGATTTATTAAACGTAGCACTTTTCGGTATTACTGCAAAAGAGTGGAGAGAAACCAATTCCGACCAAAAAGGAAATATCAGAGATTATGCAACTTTGGAGCAATTAGTTGTTTTGAGTAATATGGAGGGAATAAACGCATTGCTTATTCAGCAAGGGTTGACACAAAGTGAAAGACTAATTCAACTTAACAAAGTAGCGATAACTCAAATGAAATCTTTGATTGAAAGTAAAGCTATTAAGAAACTAAAATAAAACTGTGGAAATGCAACGAACCGCTAATAGAGTATTGCCAAAAGCGGGGCTGAACGGCTTCGATTGGACATTTGTGCAAAGTTCAACATTCGTTCTTCGATTGAACTTTAGTATTAAGAATCCCCGCCTTCGGCAATACCCAAAACGTCAGGTATAAGATGAACAACCCGATGCCAAATATTCATACAGAACAATGCAAGATTCATCCCGCATTACGCTCACTAATACGGCACATCTTTATTATAAAAGCTGATTTTGGCAATATGCCTGTCAGCATAGCGGGTAATTATATGCCTTCACCCGATCAGGCCATGTTCATCAATCTTTATACCCGGTTGAAGTCCAAAAAATCAGGCGAGAACAATTTCAATACCGTTACCTCTTGTACATTGATGGGGGCACAAATAACTCCCTTCAAATTATTGGTAGAAGAGAGCCATATAACCGTATCCATTATTTTTCAGCCCGGAGGGCTAAACCGCTTTCTAAATATTCCGATGACGGAAATATTTGACAATGGGTACAGTGCAAGAGAAGTTGTAGGCAGGGAGATAGAAGAACTCTTAGACAAATCTCACGACACGAATTCTTTACATGAATTGAACAGCATTGTACAGAATTATTTTCTCGGAAAATTATCGCAGATAAAAGAACCATTGCCCATTGATTTTGCCTTGCAATACCTCCTGACAAACTACAATACGGATATGGACAAGATTGCAGGAATGGCTTGCATGAGCATTCGAAATTTTGAACGAAAATGCAAAGAAAGATTGGGTATGCCTGCCAAGATGTATGCACGGATAGCCAGGTTTCAAAAAGCATATAAAATTCTCGAAAACAGATCAACCATCTCCTGGCCAGATTTGACATATGAAGTGGGTTATTACGACCAAACACACTTTATCAAAGATTTTAAGGAATTTGCCAAACTCACACCAACCACCTTACACAAAGAATTATCGGACGAACATATACAATTTCAGAACTGGGATACGATTTGATTTTGTCGTTTTTCTACTATCACAGCATTTTTCCCATAGATAGCTTTACAGAAATAAAACCGACTAAATATGAGAAAAATCGTTTTGTACACAGCCGTTGCGTTTTCAAGCGGCTTATTTTTTACCCTTGTCTATAATTCCATTGTAAATGCAGCCAATTGGGAAAGCAGTATTCCTCAATCCATAACCGCAACCAGGGATTTTTTTGTAGTAGCCAATCCGGGCACTTTCTTTCGGTGGGTAGACCCAACGACTACGCTTTTGACGGTGTTGGCATGGATCTTATTCTGGAAAAAACATCCTTCCATTCGGCTGTTTTTGGGCATTGCATTGCTTTGCTATGCATCGTCTATGATTTTAACATTCACCTATTTTTATCCAAGAAATGATGTGATGTTTACTTCAGAACAACTTCCGGATGTTCAAACACTCAAAAAAGCTGCATCTGAATGGGGAAGAATGGGCTGGGTGAGGTGTTTGCTATCGCTGGTAGGTCTTATATGTACTTTCTTAGCTTTGGACAAAGCCACTTCAAACACACAAAAACTTTCTTGAATAGAGATTGCGATATACTTAAAACTCTATTCAAAATGAAAGGGCGGTCGCTAACACGGGTAACGCTTACACAACTCCTCCATTCCAACAATATTTCAAAATAAACAACCTCGTTTAAGCGTTTTTAAGCGAGGTCTTTTTTTTTGATTTAAACCTTCATTCTCTGATGGATGAAAAGAAAAAGCAGGATCCCGATTTTGCAAAAGATGCGTATGCACAGCTCAAGTTTATTTTTGAAAATTCACCTTGGATTGAACCGGGATTTATGCAATATCCGGTTTTTAGGATTTTAAAGTAACGACAAGATAAAGAGCTTTTTACGTATATTTGGGTGTTAGCGGTTATTTTTGAAAATCTCTGCAATAATCAAAATTTTTCTATGATTGAAAGTTTGATTTATATTTGTTAATGCAAAAATCCTTTGTTGATGTTTCATGCAATCAATTAAACATATATTCTAATCCGCTCGTAAAAAATGGAAATTAAATATTTAGATTATTTCGAAAAAGCACTAAACGATTATGACAAGTTGTACGCACATGAGCGTCTGAAAAGTAAGCCTTTAAGCATTTTTCAAATTGAAGTGATAGAAAAAACTATTTATAAGACTGATTCTAAAAAATTACCCGGTGTGTTAAGGGAGCTTCTGTTTCTTTCTGGTGGATTTTGTCCTTTCTTTTCGACTGGAATTCAGCCTTTTAAGAAAGATACTTTAGACATAAATGATTTACTACAAGATCAAAACGACAACCCATACTTTGATTACATAGAAAAAAAGGATTCGGAAAATTGCTTTGAAAATAGAATTATCTGGAGTTTTGATACGGTGTATGAATCATCTGACAAATTTTATTTTGTCTATCTAGATGAAGACAAAAGCGACCCACCTGTATATTCTTTTGATGGTGATAGGTTATATGAAGATGAGATAACCGATTTCAAATCACTTATTCGTTCAACAGAGAAAAATCTAAGTAGCTATATATATAAACTCTATGTGCGAGAAATGAACAGTAGTAATAGACCTATTTTTGATGAATCTATTTTTTCAACTTTCGTACATCCAAATACCGGTGCAAATCTGTCCAGTAACCTTGACAATTTCTATTCCTTTGTTTCTAATCGAAATTTGTCAGGCGTTAATTTTTTTATTGAACAAGGAATTGATGTAACAGTAAATAATGATCAAGCAGTTCTAGATGCTGCTGTAGTAAGCGACCTTAAAGCAATAGATTTATTGATAAAGAATGGAGCTAATCTATATACCCAAAATGAAAAAATCTTACTTATTGCTGCAAAATTCGGCGATCCAATTTTCCTTAGAGATTTAATTGCTAAATATGAATTCTCGCAACTCAGCAAAAATAAAGCTGTCGTTTTAACTTGTTCGAGAGGCATAAGAACTTCCACTATATATCTTATTGATGCCGGAGCAGAAATTAATACATTTAATTCATTGGGTTTACAAATGGCTCTTCGTAATAACCATTTTCATTTTGTAGAAGAACTTGTAAATAGACTTGGAGCTAACAAACAGGTGAATTACGGTTTTCTCTTACTCTTTAAAGAAAAAATTGAGAAAGAAGTTAAATACGAATATGGAGTAAAGATGCTTTTTGAAAATGTAAAAATTACTCTTTCAAGAAATCAAATAATCGACAACCACAATTCTGATTTAAAAGAATTTTGTAAAAATAGTTCTGTAATTTTAGATGAATTTTTAGTCGAATTAGATAAACACGAAAACAGAACAAGGTATAAAATTAATGGCGGAGGAAGCGATAAGACAAGTGAAAACATTAAAAAAACAAAACAGTCTTGGTGGCGAAAATTGTGGTCTTAATCGGCCAGGAATTTTGGTCTGAAGTATAAAACAACCGCTAACAGGGTATTTGCAATAGTGCAGCTTGACGGTAAATGTTCAACTTCGGCAATTCTATTTAACTATAGTGCAAAACTAGGCTGACGGAATGCTATTGCCGCACCATCGCAAATACCCAAACCGTTAACTGTAATTGTTACCAAACTCACGTATGAACTTCATTCAAAGTATTTCAAACTATGTAATTGGAAATCTAACAACTAAAGATTTACCGAATATTGGAATGATTGCGTTAAATGAAAATATTGAATAAGAGTCAATCTATATTCTGGTTTTATAAAATCTAAAGCCTTCCTATATAAAGATCATTTTAGTTTTCAAAAGCGAATCCTTCTCAGTGAATTTGTTGTGTAAAAGGGTGGTTTTATTGGGTTTGTTTATTTTCAACTGGCATACTGAATCTTTTATCAATAGCATTTCCGTTTTCATCAGTTATAGGTTTAAATTTTAAACCATACCTTTTGAAATTACTGAAGATATCGTTTATAACAGCTAATGAAACTTGCGAAAAATCTTTATTGTCAGACTTCACGGATTCTGCCAATCCAAAATTTCCATCTTTGAAAATAGTAAATTCTATTATGGCTTTTCCTTCAGGAACAGCATTTCCATATTTTGCCAATACTTTTCCGAATTCATTCACATACAATTCGCTAAAGTTTTTTGAATTACAGAATTCTTTAGCGGTCTTATTTTTCGCATTCTCACAGCCCGATAGATAAGAATTATCCAAACCCTCTTGAGCAAACGTAAATTGGAACGAAACTATTAATAATAAAATCGAAACTAATTTCATGATTAATTTTTAGCTGTTTTCTTACTCCCTTCATAAATATCGTAGCGCAGAAAATCGCACTCCAGCTTTCCGTTGAAGACCTTTACTTTTTTGGAAGGTTTGAGACCTACGAATTTTTTGGCGGATAAATCGGACGTGATAAACCATGCAAAAGTGTTCGGATAATGGTTTTTCAGCGTATCGCCGATGGATTTATACAGTACTTCGTTATCGCTCTCCATTCGTTCATTGTAGGGCGGATTGAATACGATCAGAACCGGGAATAAATCTTTTTCAGATTTAAAAAAATCTTTGTACTGAACTTCAATAAAATCTTCCAAATCTGCGTTTGAAATATTGTTTTCTGCAATTTTCAACATGGTAGGATTGATGTCGTATCCCACTATTTTTCCGCTAAATTCTTTGATACGGCTGAGCCTTGTTTCCTTGATTTTTTCAAATAATTCACCATCAAAATCCTTCCAATTCTCAAATGCAAATTTTTTCCGGCGAATTTGTGGCGGAATATTGGCAGCTATCATAGCAGCTTCCATCAAAATCGTTCCCGAACCGCACATGGGGTCGAGAAGGTTTCCTTTTCCATCCCATCCGGCAATTTTTAACAATCCCGCAGCAAGCACTTCATTGATAGGAGCTATTCCATGTTCGGTTTTATAGCCTCGTTTGTGCAAAGATTCACCGCTACTGTCCAGCGAAAGTGTGACTTTGTCATGGCTTATATGGAGATTGAAATATACATCGGGGTTATCTTTATCTACGCTCGGGCGTTTTCCGAATTTTTCCTGGAAATGATCGACCAACGCATCTTTTACCTTTAAAGCGGCATAGTGCGAATGGGTAAAATAGTCGGAATGAACGGTGGAATCAATTACAAAAGTCTGATCCAAATTCAAAAATTCCTCCCAATTTAATTTCTTAAATCTGTCATATAACTGATGTTCGTTTTTAACTGAAAATGAATAAACCGGCTTTAAAATTCTAAGAGCTGTCGCAAGGCTGTAATTGGCTTTATACATAAAGCCCAAATCGCCGTAAAACTCAACCAAACGGTTTTTTATCTCAACATCGGCTGCTCCCAATGATTTTAATTCCTCTGCCAAAACGGTTTCGAATCCGAAAAAAGTTTTGGCCTGCATTTTAAAATTTTCCAAACGAATTTTTTGCAAAAGTAATAATAAGTTAGTTGATGAGTTGAATGCCGGATTATCAATTCTTATAAATTGTTTCCAAAAGCTCACTCTTAAAAATTGATTTGGGGGAAATTACCGTTTCCTCAAACGGAATTTGATTTCCATAACGTTCTTTTAATTTAGCTTTCACAGCTTCATCATCCAAATCAAAGTCTTTTAGTTTTTCAAGTTTACCAACTTCCATTCCGGTTGCCCGATGGTAAATCTTCCAAACAAGTTCGGAACAATAAATCTCGTCATCTGACCATTCAAATGTTAAATCATAATTTTTTTGGTTGAATTCTCTTCCTACTTCTCTCATTTTTTGCAATACAGAAGGGGTAAGAATTTCTTCCGCATTTTTTAATCTTTTCACGACGAAATGTTCATCTTTTCCTCTTGCAATCCATTCTTTAAAAGAAGTTTTCTTGACAGGCTGGACAGCTTCGAAAACAAAAATTTCTTCACCCTCCATGAAAATGATTCCACAATGTGAATATTTAGAGCCGGTAGCCTTCTGTATGGCTGCACTCTGATTGGATAAAGAAGTTTGGAAGATGATATCGCCGGATTGCAACAAATTATTTATAGAGAAATCTTCTATTTTATCTATCCGATTTTCAGTTCCGGAAAATTTTGAAAACCAATGTTTGTAAATGAACCATCCGCTTAGAATTAAAATGACAATTAAGAAAACAGGAAGGATTTTTTTCATTTCAATTATCAATTATTTTGCATTCAATGTCCAGATCAATGCTTTTTCTTTAGTAGCACGGAAAATTGTATTGTGTTTTTCTTTTGGTTTATCTGAATAGGTCCAAACCAATGTTTCAGGCGCATTTTCTTCCAGCATTTTTGCCAAATTTCGGGTAGATTTGGAAATATCTTTTGCCCCCGAACCTGCAAACCAAAATCTTTTTTGTTCGGCAGGAAAATTAGCCAAATACGCTTTGGCTGTTTTACTAAGATTTTTATCGTTCCACCAAAGAGAGGGATCAAAGGCAATGTAAAAATCAAATAATTCCGGCTGAACCATTAAAGTTTCCGTAACAAAAAGTCCGGCAAGCGATTCACCGATGATTCCTTTTTCGGAAGTGGTTCGGTACTTTTTATTGATTTCGGGAATTAATTCTTTTTCGATAAAAGATCGGAATTCAGCTGAACCGCCTACTACCGGGGCGATTTCCTTGTCTTTTTCTACTTGAGTAGGCGGAGTTAAATCTTTTCTTCTTTGCGTATTTTCAATTCCAACCAAAATATAAGGAGGAATTTTCTTGGATTCAATCAACTCGGAAAGCGTATTGGCAATGTGCGGAAAATCTTCCTGAATTCCACCGTCCGGCATATACAAAACCGGGTAGGAGAGATTGCTTGTTGCATAATCTTCAGGCAACCAAATATTTATGGTTCTTATTTCACCAACTTCTTTTGACTCAATAGTGAAGGTTTCGTGAACGGGAACCGGATCTTGTGTCTGAGCTTTACAACTTAAAAAAGTCAAAAGAAGCGTTAAGTAACTAAGTTCTTTTATCATGAGTCTAAAATTTAAACTAGGAAAAAGGAATATCAAATTTTATATTCTTTTGAATTAGAACATTGCGGGATCTGCTTCCTCCGGTTCTTTCTTTCCCTTATAAGGCCGAATGATCAAACGTACGCTTTTATTGTATTGGAAATACTGGATGACCCAATTCATCAGTGCAATCATTTTATTTCGGAAACCAACCAAAGAAACGAGATGCACAAACATCCAAACAAACCAGGCAAACCACCCGGCAAATCTCCAGTTAGGCAAATCCACTACCGCTTTGTCCCGCCCGATGGTTGCCATCGAGCCTTTGTCTTTGTAATGGAAAGGTTTTAATGCCTGTTTATTCCGAATGTTATCAAAATTCTCGGCTAAAAGTTTTCCTTGCTGTATGGCTACCTGAGCCACCATCGGGTCGCCTTTTGGTAATTCCGGCGTTATCATCAGTGCGACATCGCCGATGGCAAAAATATTGTCAAAATTCTTTATTTGGTTGAATTCATTGACGACATAACGACCGCCTACTATGACGCCTTCGCCGTCGATTCCCTGAATCAACGTTCCTTTTACACCCGCTGCCCAGATAAGGGTTGTCGCTTCAAAAGGTCGTTTGTCGGTTGTGATAATTTTTCCGTCATAGTCTTTTACCATCATATCGAACCAAACCTGAACACCCAATTCTTCCAAATATTTCAATGCTTTTTCCGAAGCATTATTTGACATAGTAGGAAGTAAGCGGTCAGCTCCTTGTATCAGATGAACGTTCATTCGTCTGATATCCAAATCCGGATAATCATGCGGCAAAACATGTTTTTTTAATTCTCCCATCGCACCGGCCAATTCCACTCCGGTTGGTCCACCGCCCACGATGACATAATTCATCAGACGAGAACGCTCATCTAAATCATTGGTCAGCAAAGCATTTTCAAGATTCTGAAGAATCAAACTTCGCAAATCCAGGGCTTCGGGAATGGATTTCATCGGCATCGCATTGGCTTCGATGTTTTTATTTCCATAATAATTGGTATCTGAACCGGTTGCAATTACTAAATAATCATAATGAAGGTCGCCAATGTTGGTAGAAACTGTTTGTTCATTGGTGTTGATGGAACTTACATTCGCAATCCGGAAATAAAAATTTTCTTTCCCTGCAAAAACCTGTCGAATGGCGTGTGCGATGGAATCAGGTTCCAATCCTGCTGTAGCCACTTGATATAAAAGCGGTTGGAAAGCATGATAATTGTGTTTGTCCAATAGTACAACCTGAAAATCTTTGGTTGAAAGTTTTTTGGCAAGCCGGAGTCCTCCAAAACCACCGCCAATTACCACTACACGTTTTAAATTTATATCGGGTATATTCATTATTTTGTTTTATAAACTCTCGTTAAATCCAATAATTTGACAGGACTCATAGAGAATCCTTTTACATTTTTTTGCAGAAAAATACTCGTCTGATCATAAAAAAGCGGCACTATTGGCGCTGATTGCATCATCAAACTATCCATTTCTCTGTACATTTTTTCTCTTTTTAAATCTTCACTCACTTGGAATGAATTGATATATAATTGATCAAATTTTTCATTTTTATAATGCGAATAATTCGGTCCTTCCGGTGCGAAATTTTTGCTGTAATACAGCGAGAGAAAGTTTTCTGCATCGGGATAATCTGCTCCCCAATTCGCGCGGAAAAACTGAAATTTACCGGTTGCTTTTCCATCTCTCATCGTCGGTCCGGGCACTACATTTATCTCAATATCCAGACCAATTTTTGCCATTTGAGCCTGAATATACTCACAAATATCCGCATATTCCTGAACGGTGGTCAATTGGATTACAGGCAGTTTTCCTTTTTCTTTTTGAAATTCTTTGATCAGTTCTCGCGCTTTTTGCGGTTGATAGGTATATCCGGCGTTTTCATTGAATCCGGGAAGGCCTTTGGGGATGAAGCCTCCCTCAGCAGCCGTTGCGACTCCGTTCATCATGTATTTAACCATTTTGGGTTTGTCGATTCCGTAATTGATGGCTTGCCGCAATTTTTCATCCACCGGATTCTGGTCATCCAGATAAAAACACAAATAAACCGTGCTCAGGTAATCGTATTTGTGCAAATCCAGAACGTCGGTATATTTTGGGTTTAATTCACCGAGAGGTGTCAAAATTTCATTTTTATAGGAAGGATCCAAATCGGCCATCATATCCAGATTTCCCTGAATCAGCTGTAAAAATTCGCTGTGTTTTTCGGGTAAAAAAGTCATGGAAACCGCTTCCAGATAGGGAAGGGCATTTCCTTTTTCGTCTTTTTCAAAGTAAAGCGGATTTTTTCTAAGGACTAATTTCACATTGTCCTCCCATATTTGGTATTGAAAAGGACCTGTGCCAATCGGATGTTTCCTGAATTCTTCCTGACCCTTTTCAAATATTTCTTTTGGAACAACCGAACAATATTTCATGCTCAACAATCCCAGAAAAGGAGGAAAAGGTTCTTTCAGATGAATTTGGAAAACAGAGTCGTTGAGCGCTTTGAAATGATCGACATTGTTCAAAACCCAACTTCCGGCACCGCCTACGGCGGGGTCGGTCAATCGTTTAAAACTGTATTCAAAATCGGAAGCATTTACCGCTCGTGTGGAATCCTTCCCGAAAGCAGAATGTTTGTGAAAATAAACATCATTTCGAAGCGTGAATTCGTAAATTTTACCATCTTCTGAAATGACCCAGCTTTTGGCAATGTCCGGTGCGATTTGCAAACTGTCGTTCAATTTCACCAAACTATTGTACATCAGATTACAAACCCAATTATTGGCTTGGGTTCTTGCGAATGTAGGGTCAAGCGAGGAGATATTATCATAACGGTTTAAGCGGAAAATTTTGGAATCGTCCATTTCTTGCTTTTTTGTACAACCAAAAAAAGTTAGAATAGATATTGAAATACAAATTACTAAACGATTTGGATTCATAGTATTAAAAAAGCAATTTTAATAATTAAAACTTTCCGTAAAAAGAACTGATATCAAAGTAATATTTTATTTCTTCTCCATCAGGCTTTTTAAAAGTCAAAATATCGTAGGGTTTATTTTTATGCTCCACTAATGATTGACCTAATAGCGCACAGCCATTACAATTATCCAAAGCAAATTGATATTCTTCTCCTACATTTTTTACTTTAAGTGCAGTCTCAAAAGAAAGTGCATCCTGTTTTGACTTTTTCTTTTTTGATTTTTTGTCTTTGACTTTGTGGTCGATAAATTCATAGGAATCAGTATTCATATCCATTGTCATTACTTCCGATTTGAATTTCACCGTTTTTTTATCAAGGATTTCATAATCATAGACATCGGTTTCATCTGAATAGTCATGGTATTCATAGAATTTTCCATCTTCAATCCACCAAGTTCCGGTTTCATTTGATGTGTCTTTCATCCCATCCAATTTGAATTCGAAGTCTAATTCAAACGAACCATCTTCATTTCTGACCATCGTCCATTTTTTATCCATTCCTTGCATTTGGTCATTACTTTCCGAACCTTCCCAAGTTCCAACTAAACGCTCATCAATTTGTTTTCCATTGGGTAAAGATTTGAGTTGGGCGAAGCTAAATGTTCCCAAAACGAAGCATACAACAAAAAATACAATTTGTTTTTTCATATTTTAGAATTTAATTTAGAGAAATATACAAAGATAATAGCGCAATTCCGGCCGGCGCCAGTTGGACGACAAAAATCTTTTTACTGGCGGTAATGCCACCATACAATCCGGCAACGACCACACAAACCAAAAAGAAAATGGCGATGTTTTGTTGCCAAATAAAATTTTTAATCAACAAAGACCAAATCAATCCTGCTGCCAGAAATAAGTTGTACAAACCTTGGTTGGCCGCTAATCCTTTGGTGTATGGGAAAACTTCAGCGGGCATTTTCTTTCCAAATGCTTTTTTGCCAATGGTATTCCAGGCAAACATCTCAAAATAGAAAATGTACAGATGAATGGCGATTACGATTCCGATGAAAACTTTGGTCAATAGATCCATGATTCACGATTAAACATCCAAAAATAGGAATTTATTATGTGAAATTTATGGTTCTTCCTAACTTCGCGGTATGCAAATGGAATATGATGTCGTTATCATCGGAGCAGGACCGATCGGAATGGCTTGTGCTATTGAGGCCAAACGAAAAAATCTGAATTATCTGGTCATCGAAAAAGGAGCGCTGGTCAATAGTTTGTACAATTATCCGCTGTATATGACTTTTTTCTCGACTTCCGAACGATTGGAAATCGGAGATGTGCCTTTTACAAGTATTTCGTTTAAACCCGGACGGCAAGATGTTTTGGAATATTACAGGAGAGTTCAGCAGCATTTCGGACTGAATATTCATCTGTATGAGGAAGTTTTGAATATTGAAGTTTTAAATGAATTAAAAATTCTAGAAACCAATAAATCAATATATTATACAAAAAATATAATTATTTCAACCGGATTTTATGACATTCCGATTTATCTGAATATTCCGGGAGAGAATTTGCCGAAAGTCAGTCATTATTACAAAGAAGCGCATCCTTATGCCGGACAAAAAGTTGTGGTTGTAGGAGCCAATAATTCTTCGGTGGATGCGGCTTTGGAATGTTGGCGGAAAGGAGCGGAAGTGACCATGGTCATCCGAAAAGGAGATATCCATGAGCGTGTGAAATATTGGGTAAAGCCGGATATCGAAAACCGGATTGAGGAAGGAAGCATCAAGGCATATTTTTATTCGAACCTGAAGGAAATCAAGGAGAATTCTGTCAAAATTTCAACGCCCGAAGGTGAAGTAGAAATCGAAAATGATTTTGTTTTGGCATTGACGGGCTATCGTCCCAATTTTGAATTTTTAGAAAGTTGCGGAATTGAACTGTCCGATGATGGACTTTTCATCCCGAAATACAATCCTGAAACGATGGAATCCAATGTGAAAGGAATCTATTTGGCAGGTGTTGTTTGTGGTGGAATCGAAACGCACAAATGGTTTATCGAAAATTCAAGGGTGCATGCGGGGATGATTTTGTCGAGTATTTTGGAGAAAGAGAATAGAAAATATTGAATCCGTATGTTTAATTTTCTTTGTTGTTTTTTTAACTAATCAAAAATGAATTCAATATATTTGGTTTTCACTACTAAATATTAAGACTACTATGGAACCCCTTTCTATTATAGCTGCAGCTTCCGCAGCTTATATATACAATCAGGTAGGAGCTCTACTTACGGAAACCGCACTTGGTTCCATTGCTTTGAATATTGTTTCAAACAAAATTGATACTTACGGAGCAAAACAATATAAAAAATTCATTGAACGAATAGACGAACCCACCAATCATGATATTCAAAAAGCGGTTAGGCGTTCTTATCTGAAAGCTCTTTTGCTGGCAGTCGAACACGAGAAAAAACAAGGTAGTTGGATAAGTAAAAAGTCACCTTTAGATAATAAGGCGGAAAGTTATATAAAAAAACAGATAAGGGATTTAGAGAAAAAAAATACGGCATTTCCTCCGACCGATTTTGATGAACAATACCAACATTTGTTTCGTGCACAGAAAGACACTACTGAAGCGACTTTACAGTCAATGATTGATATGCTGAAAGACAGTATCTTAAATGAGCTTCGTGAACAGGATATTGATGTAAGTGTAAACTTGGAAAGTTATATCAGAAAGGGTTGGGAAGAAGAAGTGAAATCCAAAGGCGGAAAAAATAGCATTCAAAAAAGTGTAGACTGGTACAAATTGGTTTGTGCATTTTTTGTCGAAGAACTGAAAACCAACGACCGTGTCAGTAATGTAATACAAACAGAATATCTGGACAATACGGCACAAGATATACAGGCTTGGAAAGGTCATCTAGAGGGTTTGCATCTGGAATACAAAGGACAAATAGATGTTTGCAACGAGATTTTAGAAATAATAACCGATGTCCATCAAAAGGTTACAGAATTACCTGAACGCTTTCGTGCAATTCTTATAGAAGAAAAACAAAAACATCCATCTATTGAAAATATGAAAGTTGATGGGTATTACCAACAGCTTCAAAAAGAAATAGAAGAATTCATAAAAAAAGAGCAGGAAATCAAATCGGAAATAGAAGATTTGAAAGCCGAGCTTGCGGACGAAACCGACCCTGAAAAGCAGGAGCGGAAAAAGCGAATGCTAAACAGAGCCGAAATCAGTTTTATAGAAATAAACGGACAAAAAAATGAAAAAGAGAAAGAGCTGGAAATCTTTATAAAAGAAGTAATCAACTTAGCCCAATATTTTGATGCCAATACTATTGAAACACCAAGATTTATACAGGCAAGAGAATTCTTTGAAGCAGGTAAATATAAAGAAGCGGGAGATGTGCTGAACGAAAAAGAGATTTACGAAGACATAAAACAGGCAAAAGAGAAATTAGGAGAATATGCGCAGGAATTGGTACTGAAAGCAAAGATTACCGTTGTCAATAAAGAAACGACAGATTGGTATGAACAGGCAGACCGACTATTCAAAGATGCAGTTGAGGCATTTGAAACCTTTGATTCCCTTTTTGCGTATGCTTATTTTTTGTATGAACACAGGCAATATCTTCAGGCATTACCTTTATATGAAAAGTGTGAGGTTTTAGCAACAGATGACGTAGAAAAAGCGAACATACTAAATAATTTAGGAATTTTACAGGCAAATACGAATCGTTTTAAAGAAGCGGAAGAATGTTATCAGGAAGCATTGAAAATAAGGATGGAATTATCGGAATCAAATCCACAAACCTATCTTGCCGATGTAGCTGGGACATTGAATAATTTAGGAATTTTACAGCAAAATACGAATCGATTAAAAGAAGCGGAAAAAAGCTATACTGAAGCATTGGGTATATATAGGAAATTAGCGGGATCGAATCCACAAACCTATCTTGCCGATGTTACTGGGACATTGAATAATTTAGGGAATTTACAGTCAGATACCAATCGTCCAGAAGAAGCGGAAGAAAGCTATAAGGAAGCATTGGGTATATACAGGAAATTAGCGGAATCGAATCCACAAACCTATCTTTTCTATGTTGCTTTAACATTGAATAATTTAGGGAATTTACAGTCAGATACCAATCTACCAAAAGAAGCGGAAAAAAGCTATGATGAAGCATTGGGTATAAACAGGAAATTAGCGGAATCGAATCCACAAACCTATCTTACCGATGTTGCAATTACATTAAATAATTTAGCGATTTTACAGGCAGAAACCAATCGTCCAAAAGAAGCGGAAGAAAGCTATACGGAAGCATTGGAAATAAGAAGGAAATTAGCGGAATCGAATCCACAAACCTATCTTTCCTATGTTGCTGGGACATTGAATAATTTAGGGTATTTACAGGCAAAGACCTATCGTTCAGAAGAAGCGGAAAAAAGCTATGATGAAGCATTGAGTATATACAGGGAATTAGCGGAATCGAATCCACAGAAATTCAAAATAGTATATGCGGATACGGCTCTTAATCTGGCATTATTATATAAATATCGGATTTCGGATAAGACAAAATCCATTTTTTATGCCACGGAAGCTCTGAACGCCTGTGTACCGTTTGTCGATCAAGTGCCTCACGCCGCCAGGCAGAAAAAAGTAGCGGAAGATATCCTGCAATACTGGGAGGAGCAGTAAACCTTTTGTTTTATGTAGAAAATAGTCTTTGGTGAGAAACTTATTTTATCAACCCAATTTCTCTCAACCTTTGCGTCAGAAATTCTCCGGCGGTAATATCTTCAAACTGTTTGGGATTTTCATCATCCACACAATTGTCCAAAACATTCAATTTCATTTCACTGATGGGATGCATAAAAAACGGAATGGAAAAGCGAGGTTTTCCCCATTCTTCACGTGGAGGATTCACGACTTGATGAATCGTGGATTTCAGCTTATTGTTGGTATGGCGGGAAAGCATATCGCCCACGTTGATGACGAGTTCGTCCGGTTCGGCAATTGCATCGACCCAAACACCGTCTTTTCGTAAAACCTGCAATCCGCCTGCGGAAGCACCCATCAGTAAAGTAATTAGATTTATATCACCATGTGCACCGGCACGAACAGCACCTTTCGGTTCTTCTTTGATCGGCGGATAATGAATCGCTCTCAAAATCGAATTGCCTTTTTCAACTTTTTTATCGAAATAAAATTCGTCCAAACCTAAATAAATTGCCAGCGCACGCAAAACGTAAATTCCTGTTTTCTCCAGTTGCTGATAGGCTTCCTTTCCGGATTCATTAAATCCGGCGACTTCCGAAACATCGATATTGTCCGGATAACCAAATTTATCTTTTTCGGAATCATCAATGTATTGCCCAAAATGCCAGAATTCCTTTAGATCACCTTCCGGTTTATCTTTGGCGTGTTCTTTCCCGAATGAAGTATAACCACGTTGTCCGCCTATGCCTTCAATTTCATATTTTTCCTTGGTTTCTACCGGAAGTGCGAAAAAATCTTTTACAGTTGTATATAATCTTTCCACTAATTCATCGGAGAGAAAATGACCTTTTAGTGCCACAAATCCGATGTCTTCATAGGCCTTTCCGATTTCGTTTACAAATTTTTGTTTTCTGGTAGGGTCATTTGAAATAAAATCATTCAAGTCAACTGAAGGAATACCGTTATTTTTCATTTTTCAATTTATTTTAAACTAAAATTACTACAATTCTAAGAGAAATTCTTCAAATCAAATTAAAATTCTGTTAATTATCAGTGCTCAAGATTTTTAACAACTCAACTAATTTGTTATTTTTGTGGACTTTAGAATTTGGAATTAAATTAATTTGAAAATACGATTTACATAATGGAAAAAATTAAAGTTGTGAATCCCGTTGTGGATTTGGATGGGGATGAAATGACGCGCATCATCTGGCAGTTTATCAAAGATAAATTGATATTGCCTTATTTGGACATTGATATCAAATATTATGATTTGGGGATGGAAAACCGCGATGCTACCAATGACCAAGTGACCATTGATGCAGCGGAAGCCATCAAAAAATATCATGTCGGAATCAAATGTGCGACCATCACGCCGGACGAAGCCCGAGTAGAGGAATTCGGACTGAAAAAAATGTGGAAATCTCCCAACGGAACGATTCGTAACATCGTTGGCGGAACGGTTTTCCGTGAGCCAATTATCATGAAAAATGTTCCAAGATATGTGCAAGGATGGACACAACCAATCGTAATTGGCCGTCATGCATTTGGCGATCAATACAAAGCGACGGATACAGTGATCAAAGGAAAAGGGAAATTTACTATGACCTTTGTGCCGGAAGATGGAGGAGAGGCTCAAACCTGGGAAGTCTATGATTTCAAAGGAGATGGAGTTGCTATGGCGATGTACAATACGGATGAGTCCATTTACGGATTTGCCCATTCGTCTTTCCAAATGGCTTTGACTAAAAAATGGCCATTGTATCTTTCAACCAAAAACACGATTCTGAAAGCTTATGATGGGCGGTTCAAAGATATTTTTCAGGAAGTTTATGAGGGACATTACAAATCCAAATTCGAAGAATTGGGAATTACCTATGAACATCGTTTGATTGATGACATGGTAGCTTCTGCTATGAAATGGAACGGTGGTTTTGTTTGGGCTTGTAAAAATTATGACGGAGATGTTCAGTCAGATACAGTGGCGCAGGGATTTGGTTCGCTTGGGTTGATGACTTCCGTTTTGGTTACGCCTGACGGAAGAACTGTAGAGGCAGAAGCTGCACACGGAACTGTGACTCGTCACTATCGTCAGCACCAACAAGGAAAAGAAACTTCTACCAACCCGATTGCTTCGATTTTTGCCTGGACCAGAGGTTTGGCGCACAGAGGAAAGTTAGATGACAACCAAGCTTTGATCAATTTCGCAGAAACGCTGGAGCGAGTTTGTATCGAAACGGTTGAAAGTGGTAAAATGACAAAAGATTTAGCGATGTTGGTTCATGGTGATGCGATGACGCAAAATGATTATTTGAATACACAAGAATTCTTAAGTGAGTTGGACAGTGCTTTAAAGGCAAAACTTTCTTAAGATTTTTTCATTTATAATTAAAAGAAAACCCGCTAAAAAGCGGGTTTCTTTATTAAAAGTGGTATCTAAAATAACTTATTGTGTTATCGTGATTGGATTATCAAAAGCTTTAACGTCTTTTACTTCAAATTCCTGCGTTGTCGGGTTTTGTTCCCCTAACAAAATATAAGGATAATAAGTTCCTGCAGGAGGATTGGTTTCGGAAGCCCAAGATGTAACGTAGGTTTGACCTGATTTTACATCGCCGGCAGCTAATCCCGGAAAGTCTAAAGAAGAATAAACTGTACCAATAAATTCAGGATTATTTAGGTCAAATGGTTTGGGAGCCAAATACACCATTAATCGCAATGTATTGGAAGTGGCAGTACCTTTATTGTTTAAAGTTCCACCGGTAAGGGTGATTTGTCTGTTTTCTAAACTCATATCAAACTTCCAAGCTCCGTCAAAACCTACTGTTCTCTGGAAACCTGAATTGTTTACTTTTGAAGTAGCAGAATAAACGGTGGTTGTGTCTTTCACCACGATTTCTTTTCCTTCCGCCAAGGCAATTTCTGCTTCCGTTTTCTCAGCGGCTACTTTTTTTTCTTCCACAGCAGTTGCAGCATTTTCTTTGGCAACTTCCACCTCATTTAAAGGTTTTGAGTCTGAAACTTGTTTGGTTTTATCTTTTTTGATTTTTCTTTCCTTTTCTTTAACTACAGCAGGTGAAACTTCTGTTCCTTTTACCGAATTAGCTTTTGTAGGATCAGATTTTACCTGGATTTCTTTTCCTTTTTCAATGGCTTCAATAGCTTCTGTTTTTTCCGCAGCAACTTCTTTTTCTTCCACTGCTGTGGCAGCATTCTCCTTGTTTACCTGTTCCGGTGATAATGGTTTTTCCTGACTATATCCATAATAAGAAAATCCAACCATCGCCGCTAATACAAATACTCGTTTCATAATTTATTTTTTTTTATTATTTTTCAACTTTGCTGTAAAAAACAAAACCTATTCCATTAGTTCTTAATAATATGTTAAAATTCCTGCATCTCTTATCGGAACAGTTTTTGAGAAGGTGTAATTAATAAAAATTTTTATGAATTTTCTTAAATCTTTCCATTTTCGATTGGCTGTTTTTATACTTTTAGGTGCTTTTTTATGTGGGAAGATATTAAGTTTTACCCGGTTTGCGGATTATTATTATCCTCCGATTTATGCCCGAATTTCTAAAGGTCTTTACTCTATCAGTCGGCAATTCCCTTTTTCGCTGGGAGATATTTTTTATCTATTGTTCGGAATCTTTATTTTAATAGGTTTGATTCAAATTATCCGATCCATCAGAAAAAAAGACAGTCATTCCTTGCATAAAAAAATCATTCATGCGCTTTATTTTATGACCGGATTTTATTGTGTTTTTCAATTAATTTGGGGATTTAATTATGATAAAACACCTATCGTAGAAAATTATAATTCAAAAGACATAAAAATTGAAGAATTAAAAAACTTGGCCGAAATCTATTTTATGCGTTCTGTTTTTTTACGCGAATGGGTTCCGGAAGATGAAAACGGCGTCTTTAAAAGCAGTTTGAAAAAAGAAGAATTTTCTGCCGAATTAGATAAAGCTCAAGCAAAGATAAGGAACCGCTATCCTGAAGTCCGGTTCAATCCTACGACTTCTCCCAATCTCAAATCTTCTTTATTCAGCAACGTCTTTAGTTATTTGGGGGTTTCGGGTTATTTTGTGCCTTTCACTGCAGAATCACAGTACAATATAAACCAGCCAGACACCAAGCTCTTTTTCACTAAAATGCATGAGACGGCGCATCAATGGGGTTTTGCTGCTGAAAATGAAGCCAATTTCGTGGGATATTTATTGGGAAAGCAAACTGAAAACATTGAATTAAATTATGTAAGTAATTACAAAGCCATGCGCAGTGTTTTAAATCGGATTTTATTGGTCGATCCGGTTTACGTCCAAGTGATGTTGTTTCGTTATTCAGACGGAATGAAACGAGACAGGAATTACGAAAAAGAAATCTCGGAAAAGTACAGTGGAAAAGGAGATGAGGCATTTTCACTAATGAACGAAGCCTTCCTGAAATTGAATAATCAAGAAGGCTTGGAATCATATGGTCGTTTCGTTGAACTCCTCGTTGGGTTCAACAGAAAATATGTTCAATCAGAAGGAGATCGTTTCTAAAAATGCTCTTTTCGTTCTCACTACCGGATTTCCTTTGTCGTCTTTTACAGACAATGTCAAAAGGATATGATAAGTTCCGTTTTCAGGAATTCGGGTAAGATTGGTAGTGACAGTAGTGTCAACGAATTTTTTATATTTTTCAATTTTCTCCAATTCGGCAGAAGCGATATGAACCGCATCAAAATTAGAATCGATTTTCGTTTGATTTTCTTTTGTTAAAAATACATCCAGCACCAGATTGTTCAAATCCTGATTGGTTTTATTGGAAATATCTCCGCCAATTACTTTTACCAAAAAGTTTTTGAAATCAACCTCTACCTGCCATTCTTTTTCCAAAGCCACGGAATTATCTTCTTTAATATCCATTTTTACGGTCGGATACAAATCGGGCTTTTTAGCGGTAGTGCCTTCGGGAGTGACCGGAACATTGTAAATAGCCAAATTTCCGCCTTTTGATTCGATGGAGTTTTTTACTTTTTGAAAGCTTAAAACCTTTCCGTTTTTATCGGTCAAAACCAAAATAGGTTCATATATCCCGGCTGGTGGGATTTCTTTTACTTCACTTTTGATATTGACGCCTACCAAGCTCGAATTTTTAGCAATGGATTTAAAAGGAACAGATGTAAGAGGGTATCCATTTATCACACCTGCAGTTTGTTTTGCGTCTTTGGGGGACAAATATAATTCTACGTTTAGATTTTTAACTGTTGAATTGGAACCGTTTTTTATGTTTCCGTTGTAAATCAATACTTCATTATCATTGATTTGCGCACCCCAGTGCTCAGAAAGCATCATTTTGCTTTCATTCATTTCGTTTGTGGAATAATTGACAGATTTCAGTTCTTGGGCAAATAGAAAATTCGCCAACATAGAAACAAATGCAATTGCAAATAATTGTTTTTTCATAATCTTTCAGGTTGGTTTCAGTTATTATTAGGTGTAAAAATATTCATTATTTTTTAAACTGCATAAAAGTTCTTTTTAAAACTTGTATGGCTTCTTCCAAATCAGTTGGGGAAATAACCAAAGGCGGCGCAAATCGGATGATGTTTCCATGCGTCGGTTTGGCGAGTAAGCCGTTGTTCATCAGTTCGATACATAAATCCCAAGCCGTAGAACTTTCAGGCGTGTCGTTAATTAAGACTGCATTTAACAAACCTTTTCCTCTGACTGATTTTAGAAAAGGAAATTCAGAAATCATTTTTTCAATTTCAGACCGGAATATTTTCCCCAAATGCGCTGCTTTTTCAGCTAAATTTTCATCTAATACTACTTGGAGCGCTTCTGTTGCCACGGCACATGCAAGCGGATTTCCGCCATAAGTAGATCCATGTTGTCCGGGTTTGATGACGTTCATCACCTCATCATTTGCCAAAACGGCCGATACGGGATAAGCTCCACCCGAAACTGCCTTTCCCAAAATCAACATATCGGGTTTAAGATTTTCATGATCCACTGCCAACATTTTCCCGGTCCGAGCAATTCCCGTTTGGATTTCATCGGCGATAAAAAGGACATTGTTTTCTTTACAAATTTTAAAACAGGCTGTTAAATAACCTTCGTCAGGCACATGAACACCTGCTTCACCTTGAATGGGCTCAACCAAAAATCCGCAGATCGTTTCTTTGTCTTTTTCAATTGCAGCACGCAAAGATTCCGAATCGTTGTATTCCACCGAAATAAATCCGCTCGTATAGGGGTTGAAATTATTTCGAGCATCCTCATCATTTGAAAATGAGATAATTGTGGTGGTTCTACCATGGAAATTACCCTTACAGACCACTATTTTTGCTTCACCGGGAGGAATTCCTTTTTTCTCATATCCCCATTTTCTTGCGATTTTGATAGCGGTTTCTACGGCCTCAGCCCCGGTATTCATCGGCAGAACTTTATCAAATCCAAATAAGTCAGTAATGAATTTTTCATATTTCCCCAATTCGGAATTGTAAAAAGCACGCGAAGTCAAGGTCAGTTTTTTAGCTTGTTCAATAAGGGAATTGATGATTCTCGGATGGCTGTGTCCTTGATTGACAGCCGAATAAGCTGAAAGGAAATCAAAATATTTTTTTCCTTCCACATCCCAAACAAATGCACCTTCTCCACGGTCTAAAACCACCGGAAGCGGATGATAATTATGAGCGCCAAACTGGTCTTCTAATGCGATTAAATCTTTGGATGACAAATTCACGATGTTAATTTTTGCGCAAATGTAAGGATTTCAGTTTGATTGGTTTTGGCTATAGCGGTTTTTGTTCCAATGCGATGGATTTTCCAAAAATATGTTTGGCCAATTTCACAAAATTTTCTGTGTAGTCCGACAGATAAAATTGATAAGTCGGATTTGGGGTATTGCCCATCAAATCCCTTTTTTCCATTTCATGGATCAGTTCGTTTACCACAATCAGAGGAGAATCCACTACTTTTACACGCCCCTGAAAGGCTGCATTTACTTCTTTTTCAATCAATGGATAATGTGTACATCCGAGAATGATTGTATCAATATCCTCAAACTTTTTATAGGATAAATAAGCTTCCAGTGCGTTTTTAGAAACAGGCGTATTACGAAATCCTTCTTCTATGATGGGAACCAAAAGCGGAGTAGCCAATTCAATGACCTTAATGTGTCGATTGTATTTACGAATATAGTTTTGGTAAGCATGCGAATTGACCGTTGCTTTTGTAGCAATGACCCCAATTTTTTGATGAAGTTCGTAGGCTACTTTTTTAGCTACCGGATTGATGACATCGATCACAAGTGTATTTCCCGCAGCCTTTCTGATTTCTTCAATAGAATTTGAAGTAGCTGAATTACATGCAACTACTATGGCTTTGCAATTTTGTTTGACCAGAAATTTGGTGATTTTCTTGGTGAATTTAGTGATGGTTTCTTTGGATTTATCACCATAGGGCAGGTGTTTGGTATCGCCAAAATAAATGATATTTTCATAAGGCAGCAATCGCTTGATTTCACGAGCTACTGTTAAACCACCTACACCGGAATCAAAAACCCCAATCGGCCTGTTATCGTTCATTTCACAAATTTATTTAAAAAGTATTATTGTACAATGTATAAAGTATAAAGTATAAAGTATAAAGTATAAAGTATAAAGTATAAAGTATAAAGTATAA